>CAZDPV010000031.1:0-18576 GCA_964507565.1 uncultured Clostridium sp. | reverse complement strand
CCAAGTAGCCTAATACCTAATCAAAAAATGTCCAATTTTTTGGGTTCAGTACAAAATGTATTGCTTTTTTTCTGTGCTTATGATATATTCCTATTATAAATAGAAGGATTACGTATACTATTAAAACATATTTATAACAACATATAAAGCACAAACGATTCTATGAAACGATGGAGGAAAAAATGAGTATAGAAATTACAAGTGAAGAACAATCTAAAATTAAAGAAAAAATTGACAACTTAGTTAGCCGTGCACAAATAGCATCAAAAGAATATATGAACTTAAATCAAGAGCAGATAGATAACATTATAAAAGCTATGTCCATGGCTGGCGAAGAAAACCACATGAGATTAGCAAAAATGGCAGTAGAGGAAACTGGCAGAGGTGTATATGAAGACAAAATTACCAAGAATATGTTTGCCACGGAGTATATTTATCATAGTATAAAATATGATAAAACTGTAGGTGTCATAAATGAAAATGAAGAAGAAGGATATGAAGAAATTGCAGAGCCAATTGGAGTAATTGCTGGGGTAACTCCTGTTACAAATCCCACTTCTACGGTTATGTTTAAATCTTTAATATCTGCTAAAACAAGAAATGTAATTATTTTTGGATTTCATCCAAGTGCACAAAAATCAAGTTCTGAAGCAGCTAGAATAATGAGAGATGCAGCAGTTTCAGCAGGTGCACCAAAAGATTGCATTTTGTGGATTGAAGAACCATCAATTCATGCTACAAATATGTTAATGAACCATCCAGGAGTTAATCTAATATTGGCAACTGGGGGAACAAGTATGGTTAAAGCTGCATATTCATGTGGAAAACCTGCTTTAGGTGTTGGACCTGGAAATGTTCCTTGCTACATAAACAAGACAGCTAAATTAAAAACATCAGTTAATGATTTAGTAATGTCAAAGTCATTTGATAATGGAATGATTTGCGCATCAGAGCAATCTGTAATTGTTGATGATGAAATTCATGAAGAATTTGAAAAGTTAATGAAAGAAGATGGATGTTACTTTCTAAATCAAGAACAGACTGATAAGCTAAGAAAAGAAATGTTTAATGAAGACAAGTTAAACAGTTTTGTTGTTGGGAAGAGTCCCTATGATATTGCTAAGATGGCTGGAATTGAAGTTGAACAAGAACAATCAAATGGAAACTCAGACAAAGATTTAAGCGTAAATATATTTGTAAATGATAATTCAAATTATCCAGTTCCAAAGTCAACTAAAGTACTGGTTTTAAAGGAAAATGGAGTTGGATTAGAGTATCCATTTTCTAAGGAAAAACTAAGTCCGGTTTTGGCATATTATATAGTAAAAGATGCAGATGAAGGTATAAATTTAGCTGAAAAACTGATTGAATTTGGAGGAATGGGTCATTCGGCAGTAGTTCATGCTGAAGATAAAGATGTAATCCAAAAATTTGCAGATACAGTAAAAGTAGGAAGAATTATAGTTAACTCACCATCAAGCCATGGAGCTATTGGAGATATATACAATACTAACTTACCATCATTAACACTTGGTTGTGGAACATTTGGAGGAAACTCAACAACATCAAATGTATCTAGCGTAAATTTAATAAATATTAAAAGAGTAGCGAAGAGGAGAGTTAATATGCAATGGTTTAAAGTGCCTAATAAAATATATTTTGAAGCGGGTTCACTTGCTTATTTAGAAAAAATGCCTAATATATCAAAAGCGTTTATAGTTGCAGATCCAGGAATGGTTAAATTAGGATATGTAGATAAAGTTTTGTATCATCTAAGAAAAAGAGAAGAATATGTACATTCCCAAATATTCGGAGACGTAGAATCTGATCCATCTTTTGACACAATAAAAAAAGGACTAGCAATGATTAACGAATTCAAACCGGATGTTATAATAACTATTGGTGGAGGCAGTGCTATAGATGCAGCAAAAGGAATGTGGCTATTTTATGAACACCCTGAAGCAGATGTAGAAGGAATGAAACTTAAGTTTATGGATATTCGTAAACGTACATATAAGTTTCCTAAATTAGGAACAAAAGCTCAATTGGTAGCAATTCCAACAACATCAGGAACAGGTTCAGAGGTAACATCATTTGCAGTTTTAACTGATAAAGAAAATAATAAAAAATATCCATTAGCAGATTATGAACTAACACCAAATGTTGCAATTATAGACCCGGACTTAGTAATGAGTTTACCAAAATCTATAACAGCAGATACGGGAATGGATGTTTTAACACATGCTTTAGAAGCTTATGTTTCAAATATGGCATCAGATTATACGGATGGATTGGCAGAAAAAGCATCAGAGCTGGTATTTAAAAACTTGAGAGATGCCTGGAATGATGGAACAAATAAATATGCAAGAGAGAAAATGCATAATGCAAGTACAATTGCAGGAATGGCTTTTACAAATGCGTTTTTAGGAGTATGCCACTCAATGGCACATAAGATAGGTGCAGAATTTCATTTGCCACATGGAAGAATAAATGCAATATTACTTCCATATGTAATTAAATATAATGGGGTTACAAATCCAACTAAATTTGTATCTTTTCCTAAATATGAATTCTATATAGCAAAACATAAATATGCTGATATTTCAAGAAGAATGAATTTCCCTGCATATACAGACGACGAGGGCTTAGAATCATTAGTAAGAGAAACAAGAAAATTAGCTGATGATGTTGGAATTCCAAAATCATTTAAAGAAGCAGGCATTGATGAACAAGAATGGATGGCTAAAATTGATATGCTATCGGATAGAGCATTTGAAGATCAATGTACATCGGCAAACCCAAGGGTTCCACTTGTAAACGAAATAAAACAAATGTTAATAGATAGCTATTATGGAAATTTAAGTTGCTAACCATAGGTTTTGAAGGTAAAATAAAGTTATAAATTAAAAGGTATGACAAACTAAAGTCATATCTTTTTTTATGCTTAATATAATTTAAAAGAATACTTTGTGGAGGTTACATTTTATGCAGTGTAATTTTGATAATTTAAGAAATTTTGCTCTAAATAAAATTATAAATGCAGTAGTAGTAGCAGTTTTTTTAATATTTATAATATTTATAATTTTTGTTGCAGGAATAAGTAGTAATTTGCAAACATTGCCAACTAGTTCTCAAATTTTAAGTAGTAAAAAAATAGGATGGGGAATAAAACGTTCAAACAATCATGAACAGCCTGATCTAGGAGCAACTAATAAAAGAATAATAGAAGAATTCGACGGAATGGCAATGGGAAGTAAAGAAAAAAAATATGTATATTTAACTTTTGACGTTGGATATGAAGGAGGATATACTGAACAAATACTTGATACCCTCAAGGAAAACAATGTAAAGGCTGCTTTCTTTATAACAGGGCAATTTGTAAAAACAAGTCCAGATGTAATTCAAAGAATGATTGATGAAGGTCATACAATCGGAAATCATACAGTTAATCATAAATGCTTACCAGAATGTTCAGAGGAAACTACAAAAGATGAAATAATGAATTTGCACAAGCAAATCTTTGAAAAATTCAATTACGAAATGAAATATATGAGACCTCCTAAGGGAGAATATAGTGAAAAAAGTTTAGCATATATTCAAACACTTGGATATAAACCAGTAATGTGGTCATTTGCTTATGATGACTGGGATAACAACAAACAAGGAAGAGAAGAATATGGTAAAAAAAAGATTATGGATAATCTGCATAATGGGGAAATAATGCTTCTTCATGCAACTTCAAGAGATAATGCTAATATATTAGATTTTGTTATAAAGGAAATAAAAAATAAAGGTTATGAATTCAAGAGGCTAGATGAGTTTGAAAAGTAATAAATCAAAAATATAGGAGGTAAATTATGAGTAAGTTTGAAAAAATATTTGATATACCAGAAGAACTAATAAGCGAAGTACCAAAAGTCACAATTTTAGGATTTAATAGAATGTTAATAGAAAATTATAAATGTATTTTAGAATACCAAGATTTTTTTATTAGAATAAAAATGAAAACTGGTTTAATAAATATAAATGGTTTTAATTTATTGATGAATGAGATGACAAAAGATGATTTGATAATTACTGGAACAATAGAAAGTGTAGATTTTGAAAAATTTGAAAAGTGAAAATGATATATAAAATAAATTCTAATGGAGGAGATATGCTTTTTAAAATAATATTAAACTATTTAATAGGATATGTTAATATTGAAATTGAAGGATATTACATAGAAAGATTTATAAATACTTGTATGCAAAAAAACATTTTATTATGGGGGATTAAAAGAACTAAGTCATCTATAATGTATGCAAAAGTCGGTGCAAGTGATTTTAAAAGTGCTTGTAAAATTGCAAAAAAACATCAGTGCAAAATAAAAATAAACGGTAAAAGAGGAATGCCATTTGTAGCAAAAAGATATAGAAGAAGAAAAATATTTATAGTACTTCTTATATTAGTAATAGCAATAATATTTGCTATTTCCAGATTTATTTGGAATGTAGAAGTAACAGGAAATAGTAAAATCTCGTCAGAAGAAATATTGCAGATTGCTAAAGAAGACGGATTAAAAAATGGAATTTTAAAAAACAAAATAAATACAGAAAATATTATAAACAAAATAAGGATGAATAGAGAAGATATTGCGTGGATCGGAATTGATATAAAAGGAACCAATGCTATAATTAAAATTGTTGAAGCAGATGCTAAACCTGATATTATTGATGAAAATGATTTTTGCAATATTACTGCAAAAAAAGATGGAGTGATTTGTAAAATCTCAGCTCAAAATGGAACCATTATGGTAAAGGAAGGTGATAGTGTAAAAAAAGGAGATGTTTTAATATCTGGATGGATGGAAGGAAAGTATACTGGCAGGTATTATGTAAATAGCAATGGAGAGGTAATGGCTAAGATAAATTACTCTCAAACAGAGAAAATTGACAAAAAAGAAACTAAAAGAGACAAAACAGGGAAAACGAACATAAAATATGCGATAAAATTTAATAATTTTAAAATAAATTTCTATAAAAGGCTTTCAAAATTTGAAAATTATGATACAATAGAATCAAGCAAAAATGTTAAAATATTTTCTAATTTCTATTTACCAATTGAGTTTATAAAATATACCAATTATGAGGTTAATGAAAGTGAAATTTCCAATGACAAAGATGAAGCAAAAAACATTGGAGAGCATATAGCCGTAGAAAAATTGGATAATTTGATAAATGGAGAAGTATCTAAAAAAAGTACTGACATTGCCGAATATGATAGCTACTATAACGTAACTGTAAATTATGAGGTAATTGAGAATATAGGCACCAAGGAAAAAATTGAATTTTGAAAGGATGGTAAGGTATGGGGGCACAAGAAAAAAGTTTAAAAGTATATGATACAAGGAGAACGTTCTTTACAAAAATAAGTAATACTTTTAGCAAATTATTAACTCCAACTCAAAATGGGATTAACAATTTGTTAGTAAGCATAAAGAGAAGTTCAATGACTAAAAACTTTAGGAACGTATTAAACAGTTCTGATGAAAAAAAAGAGGTATATGAAAAGAAATTTGAAGAAACTTATAGTTTATATTTGGAAGCAGTCGACCAATTAGTAGTCGATACAATTTATAAAAAAGTAAGAATGAATACAGCTTCTGATTTTGAAAAAGATGCTTTGTCTAAATATTACAATGTTATTCACCTAAAAGAAAATGATCCAATGGAATATAAATATAGAAAACAGCAATATTTATTAAATTTGGATTTTAATGATATTAAGGAATCAAACAAGCAGAAAGTTTATAATGAATTTTTGAAAGTTTATTTATATGAAATGGAACAATTGTTTAAAGGACTATTAAAAAACTATTCAATGAAATTAACAGAAAAACTCACTCCAATGCAAAAAGATGAAACATATAATAAAATATTTGATACATTGGAAGACTATGTTACTAACATTATTCCTTTAAAAGAGATTACAGATGAAGAACTAATAAAAGAATGTAGTTTATTTGAAACATATGAAGTTGGAAAACTAGATCAAGTAGATATACTAGATAAGAGAATGATTTTATTAGGAATTAGTAGAAAGTTATTTGTTCATAGCCTACCTTTAGTAGTTGCTGAAAGATGTTATGTAAAATTATTAAAAGACACAAGAAATTTAATAGTAGACACAAAAATAGCACGAAAAAGAGAAAATGCATATCAATTACTAATAAGACTTTTTGAGCAGTATAATGATAAATTATTGGCACTAAAAATATATTGGGATAATAATGAATCTAAAAAACAGTTTAATCAATTTAATGAAAAACGTAAAGCAATAGAAAGTGAAAAAGAAAAACTAGGGTTACATGACTATGAAATAAAAAAACAAATATTATTTATAAGGTCAGACATGAAAATTCTTGAACAATACAATGACAAATATTACAGAATTTTACAATTTTATAGAGGAAGACTTGTAAAATTAGGAGATATGAAAGAACTTAAAAATTCATATAAATCTTGTGGAAAATATATTGTAGTGAAGGGATTAAAAAAGGTAACAGAAAATGAAACAGCATGCTGAAATAATGTATGAAAATATAGAACAAAATACTGAATACGAAAAAATAATAAATAGAGTTATTGATGAATGTTTTAAAAACGAAAAACTAGACAAGCTAAAGTTATACGTAAGTATAACTTTAACAGTCCCAGAAGAAATAAAAAAAATAAATAAAAAATATAGAAACATAGATAAACCAACAGACGTATTATCTTTTCCTATGTTTGAAAAAGAAGAAATAGAAGAACTTATTAACAATAATTATGATGTAGATGATGTTCTAGGGGATCTAATAATATCAATTCCAAAAGTTGAAGAGCAAGCAATAGAATATGGGCACAGTTTTGAAAGAGAGCTTTCATATATGGTAGTTCATGGATTCTATCACTTAATGGGATATGACCATATTAAAGAAGAGGACAAGACTATAATGAGAGCAAAAGAAGATGAAATATTAGATGAATTACATATAACGAGGGAAGGTTAGTATAAATGAAAAAGCAAAACAAAAAAGGAGATTCAAGACTATATAATCGAAATTTTATTCAAGCTTGTCATAATGCAGTAAATGGAATTGTTTATTGCGCAACAACACAGACTAATATTAGAAAACAACTAATATTAGGAACAATTGTAATGATATTAAGTTTATTTTATAAATTTACAACCTCTGAATTTTTATGCTTAACATTTGCTGTATTTTTTGTAATATTTGCTGAAATGGTTAATACCGCCATTGAAACAATAGTTGATTTATTAGTAGATGTTTATCATCCAAAAGCTAAAATAGCAAAAGATATTGGTGCAGGTGCGGTTGTACTTTCAGCGGTTAATGCAATAATTGTTGCATATTTCCTATTTTTTAAAGAAACAGAAATTGCGCAAATTGGAGATAGTATATTTAATCAAATGATATCATCGCCAATACATCTTGCATTTGTTGCAATAATTCTTACTGTAATTGCAATAATAGTTTCAAAAGCTACAGTTAAGGCAAGGGAAATGAAAAGCGGTGTAGAGGCAACATTTATTCCAAGTGGTCAATCTGCAATAGCTTTTGCAATACTTACTGCTATATGGATTAATTCAAGAAATCCAATAATTTTCTGCTTAGCATTGGTTCTTTCAATATTAGTTGCAGGAAATAGATTAAATGATACAAGAAACTTTGCGGAGGTGCTTTTTGGAGCATTTATGGGGATGCTAATAGTAATGCTAGTATATGGATTAACAGTTTTTAGAATGTAAATAAAAAAATAATCATATATATTAAAGGGGAGTTTTTATATGAAGAAAAATAAGATGAAAAGGATTATAATACTGGTTTTAGTTATAACAATTCTAGCTATATTGGGAGTATTTGTATACACAAAATTTCTGAAGGACAAAATATTTAAGAATTTAGGAAACGAGGTAGTTACAGAAGAACAAAATAATTCTCCAATTGTGGTTGAAAAAAAGACTGTTCAAATATTCAAAGGAAATGATAGACCAATTGCTGTTATGATAGATAACCATAAAGCAGCATTGCCACAAGCTGGGTTAAACAAGGCATATATGATTTATGAGATAATAGTAGAAGGTGGAGAGTCAAGAATAATGGCATTGTTTAAAGGTGCAGACTTAGAAAAGATTGGACCAATCAGAAGTTCAAGACATTACTTTTTAGACTATGCATTAGAAAATGATGCAATATACGTTCATTATGGATGGAGTCCACAAGCACAATCAGACATTAAATCACTGGGCGTCAATAATATAAATGGAATTACGCAATCAAGCAAAGACTTTTGGAGAGTAAAAGATAAAAGTTCTCCACACAATGCTGTAACATCAACATCAAACATATTAAAAATGGCAGAAAGTAAAGATTATAGAACAACTTCAAATGTTAGTAGTGTGTTAAAATATGTTGTAGATGAGGTAAACCTTGAAAATGGTGTAAAGGCTGATACTATAACGATTCCATATTCATACTCCAATAATGTAAAGTGGATGTATAAAGAGGATACAAAAACATATCAAAGATATTCAAAAAATATTAAACAAGTTGACTGGGATACAAAAGAAGAATTTACTGCTAAAAACATAATAATTGAATTTATTGCAAATAGCACTTTAGATGATGGCGAAAATAAAGGAAGACAAACTATGACAACAACAGGAACAAAAGATGGATATTATATCACAAATGGAAAAGCAATAAAAATCACTTGTACTAAGAACTCAAGAAGTAGTAAAACAGTTTATAAGGATTTAGATGGAAAAGAAATAGAAGTAAATGATGGAAACACATTTGTACAAATTTGCCCAATAAATGCAGATGTAAAAATTGAAGCAAATGAGGTTAAAAATGAAGAAACTTCAAATACTTCAAAAGAAGCAAAATAAAAAATGTAATAGAAAAGAAAGGTAAATATGGAAGATTTTAAATCAGGATTTGTAACAGTAATAGGAAGAACAAACGTTGGTAAATCTAGCATTATAAATAAATTAGTAGGTGAAAAAGTTTCAGCAGTTGCGAATAAAACTCAGACAACTAGAAAAAATATTAGAGCAATAGTAAATAGACCCAATTCACAAATTATCTTTACAGATACTCCAGGAATTCATAAGCCAAAATCAAAACTAAGCAATGTGATGATTGAATCGGCAATTGGCTCAATTCCTGAAGTAGACGTAATAGTATATGTAATAGATTCCGAGTCAACCAGAGTGGACGAGCCAACAATAAACAAAATAAAAGAATCAAAAAAACCAACAATTTTAGTAATAAATAAAATTGACTTAATTTCTGCAAGTAGAGTTGCTCAGATAATAAATGAATATAAAGATTTATATGAATTTAAGGCAATAATACCAGTATCAGTAAAAAACAATAAAAATATAGAGGAAATTTTAATAGAAATAGAAAGAAACTTGAAAGTTGGTCCAGCATACTATGATATAGAAGAGTATACAGATCAAACTTTAAGAGATTTGGCAGGAGAAACTATTAGAGAAAAAGCATTAAAACTATTGCAAGATGAGGTACCTCATGGAATTTTAGTAGAAGTTACTAAAATGAAATCTAGAAAAACAAAGAACAATGAAAAAATATATGATGTAGATGCAACAATTTTTTGTTTAAGAGAGTCACATAAGGGCATAATAATAGGAAAGCAAGGTTCAATGCTTAAAAAGATAGGTATGTATGCTAGAGAAGATTTAGAAAAAATGTTTGATTCAAAAATCAATTTGCAATTATGGGTTAAGGTTAAGGAAGATTGGATAAATGATTCAAACATTGTAAAAAGATTTAAGACTGAAGAATAGGAGATGCTTATGCTAAAACAAATTGCATGGAATACTTTTAAAAATACTGGAGATATAAATACTATGATGGAGTTAATGGAAGTAGATAAAGCAATGCAAAAAGAAAACGTAGAAAAAAATGAAATAACAAAAGAAAATAATTTAGAAAATAAAAACTTTAATCAAAATCAATGGTGTAAATTAGACTAAATGATGTATAGTAAAAAGGAATAATCAATGGGAATTATTAAGACTAAAGGAATTATATTAGCACAAAATAATATGGGAGATAACGATAAAATGGTTACACTTCTAACACCTGACTTGGGTAAAATAGGATGTGCAGCAAAAGGAGCCAGAAAGCCCAAAAGTAGCCTAATGGCTGGGACTCAATTTTTATGTTTTGGAGATTTTTTACTATACAAAGGAATTAATAGTTATAATATAAATTCATGTGAGCCAATTGAAATTTTTTACAATATTAGATTAGATATTGATAAATTAAAATATGCCGCTAATGTTACAAAAATAATTAACGATGTAACAGATGAAAATCAAAACACATATAAAATTTTGCAATTAACGTTGAATACAATATATATGATATCGGAATCTGACAAAGACTTGGACCTGATTTTATCTATATTTAAGATTAGACTGTTAAGTATAATAGGGTTTAAGCCAATAGTTGAAAAATGTGCTTTATGTAATGAAAGTCAAAAACTTAGGTATTTTAGCTTTAAAGATAATGGTTTAAAATGCGAAGCATGTGGAAGACAAGATAAAGGAGCAATAAGAATTACAGATACAACCATAAAAGCAATAAAATTCATAATTTGGGCAGAGCCAAAGAAAATATTTTCATTTGAATTATCGGATGAAAATAAATCAGAACTTAAAATAATATCAAAAATTTATTTGAATGAATGTATAGAAAAAGAATACGAATAGAATATCGTTTGTCGAATTTTGAAAGAATTTGACGAACGATTTTTCTTGACTTTTGGTAATTTATGCCTTATACTAAAAATAGAATTACTAATTCTAATTAAATTGAAAAGTAAAAATCATATATTAAAAAAGATTTTTACAAATGATTTTATCGAGTTAAATTTTTATCTAAAATTTATCCAAAACAAATCCCTAGTTATAACTAAAAAAACAATAAAAATAAGTAAATGAGAATTTATGGGAGGATTTTGTCATTTATCAAAAGGAGTTATATGAATAAACAAAAAATATTAAAGGCAGGTGTGATTGGTGCTTCAATCATCACTTTATTAAATGTAGCCGGTTTTAACAAAAGTTATGCAATGACATGCAATAGTAATATACCAGAGGAAAAAGTAAAATATGTAAACGCAAGTTTAGCAGACATAAATTTAGAGGAATATAATGCAAGCGTTAGAGGAATTTCTACAAATGAATATTATGAAAAAAACCTAGGTGGAAGAGCAGAATATGATAATAGAAGTCTTTTATTTGGCTCAACTGATGGAAAAATTGTTGGTGGAATACAAAATGGATTTACTGGAATAGACGTATCTAGTGAATGTAATGGAGTTGTACAAGGTCTTGCTAAAGATAAATTGGTAAATGGAAATATTGAAACAAATTATCAATATAATAATGGAAGTACACTATTTCCCAATAGCTCGTATAGCTCGGGCTATGGCACACCATATCAAGAAATATTAACTAATTGGAAATTTCCATTTTTAAAAGAATCAAATGGATATTATAGCTTTAACAGTGAAAATTACCATGTGACAAGAGATTATAGTGCAAATAAATTCAAACTACATGAAGGAGCGAGAAATGGATTTTATCCATTCAATAATTGCCAAGATGATACATTTGTAAATGAAAATAAAAATTTATACTTTACTGCAAAATTTGAAATTCCATTCTATATGACAACTGATGGAAAAGTAAAAAATTCTGAAACAGGAGAATTCGAGGATATGATATTCAAATTTTCTGGAGATGATGATGTATGGATATATGTTGATGATAACTTAGTTGTAGACCTTGGTGGAGTTCATATTAAGCAAGATGGAAATATAAATTTTGCTAAAAATGAAGTATGGTACTCAAATGTATATAATGTAGAAGGTAATTATGATAGTTATGACGTATATAGACAGGCTTTTTCAGAGGGAAAACTAAATCAGGGAAAGCATACATTAAAAATATTTTATATGGAGAGAGCAGGAGGAGAATCAAATTTATTTGCATCATTTAATTTGCAGAGTTCTGGAGTGGAGGTAAATCATATAGATAAAGATACAGGCAATATTTTATCAACTGAAATAAAAACAGGAGCTATTGGAACTACAATAACAACAAATGAAAAACAATTTGAAGATTACAGAACATATATGAAACCAGAAAATGAAAATATCGTGCTAGAAGAAAATTTACAAACTGTAAATTATTATTATCAAAAAAAGCATAATTTGACAGTTCACTATGTTGATTTTATGGATAAAAGTGAACTCGCAGAACCTATAAAAATGAAATTATTTGAGGGAGAAGAATACAGCACAGAGGAAAAAGTTTTTAATAACTATAGACTCTTTGGATATACAGAAAACGTAAACGGACCAATGGGAAAAGAGGATAGTGAAGCGTATTATGAATATATATATACAGATTCAACAATAACTGCAAATTATATTGATAAGACAACCGGAGAGTTACTAAATTCAGATGTGAAAACAGGAACCGAAGGATCAACTGCAACTTTTGAAGAAAAGGAATTTGATAATTACATATTAGTAGAAAAACCAGAAAGTAATGATGTGGTATATACTAAAAAGTATCAAACTATATATTATTTTTATATGCATATTGGAAAAGTAAAAGTAAATTATATTGACAAATCAACGGGAAAAAATCTAGACGAAGTTAATATTGAAGGACTAGAAGGAGATAAGGTTAATAGCCAAGAAAAAAAGTTCGAAAATTATATACTGGTAAAAGCTCCAGAAAAAAGTGAATATATATTAACTAGAGAAGAACAGCAAGCAAACTATTATTATATTCATCAAAGCAATATAACAGTAAATTATATTGATAAAGATACTAATTCATTATTAGATTGTGTAAAAGATAAGGTTACAGAAGGTAGCATATATGAAACAATTCTAAAAGAATTTGAAAATTATAAGAACATAGAAAAACCAGAAGGACAAGGAGTTTTAATAAAAAAGGATGACATAATAGTAAACTACTATTATCAAAAATTAAAATTTAATTTAAAAGTAGAAATGTTTTTAAAAAATGCACAAATAAATGACCATTATTATGAATTAAAGGGTAAAGTTGGAAAAGTTGAAGCAGAAATAAAAGAAGCAAACAGTTCTTCAAGCGTTAAAATTTGTTACACTATAAAAGTCACAAATGACCAAGAAAGAAAAGGAAGTGGAATATTAAATGAATATATCCCGGATGGTTATATTGCACTTGCAGAAGATAATTCAGGATGGATTATTGATGGAAATAATATATCACTAAATGTTGATAACATAAATCCAGGCGAAACAAAAGAATTCACATTTATAATTACTAAGAATTCAGACAGTGATATAAGCACAACACTTACAAACAAAGTATCTGTTGCATCCAAAGATTTAGTTGAAACAACATTAGAAGATAATGAAGATTCAAATGATTTAGTTATAATGCCTAGAACAGGAAAACAAACAATCGTGTATGGCATAATTTGTGCGGTATTGGTTGCATTTGGAATGCTAATTAAGACTCATAAAATATAAATAAATAACTAAGACCAATATTTTAAAAACTATCTAATATGTATTATTAAAATAGTTAGCAATAAATATGCTTGCAAATTCGTCAAAATAGTAGTATCATTCATAAGAGGGAAAGGCTTAGAGATGAACAAGTTATATGATTGGAAAGAAAAAATAGATAAACAAGAATTAGAAGATGTAATAAAAACATTAAAAAATGATGGAATTGTTGTAGTACCAACTGAAACTGTTTATGGAATTTCAGCAAATGCATATTCTAACATAGCATGCAAAAAAATATTTGAGTCAAAGGGAAGGGCACAAGATAATCCTTTAATAGTTCATGTTTGTGATAAAAATATGATTTATGAAATAGTAAAAGAGCCAAATAAAATAGAAAAAGATCTTATAGATGCTTTTATGCCTGGCCCTTTTACTCTTATATTAAATAAAAAAGAAAATATAAGTGATGTTGCGTCTGCAAACATGAGTACAATAGGAATTAGAATGCCAAGTAATGAAATAATCCACAAGATAATAGAAAAAAGTGGATTACCATTAGCAGCTCCAAGTGCCAATATATCAGGTAGACCAAGTGGAACATGCATAGAAGATATTAAGCAAGAACTTGGTGACAGAGTTGATATCTTAATAGACGGTGGAGAGTGTAAAATAGGGATTGAATCGACTGTAGTAAAAGTTATAGATGGAATTCCAACAATTCTAAGACCAGGATTTATTACAGAAGATGATATAAAAAAGGCTGTAGGATGTGTAAGATTAAGTGACAAATTATTTAAAAAAGTTGAGAAAAATGAAAAAGTTGAAAGCCCAGGAATGAAGTATAGACATTATGCACCAAGGACAAAATGCATATTAGTAAGCTTTACAAATGAACAAATAAACAAAGTAAATGATTTATTAAAACAAAATCCAGAAGCCTGTGTTTTAGGGTTCAAAGAAGATCAAAGTTTATTAAACATAAGTGAAGATAAATTCATTTGCTTAGGTAGCAAAAATAATTTGCCCGAAATTTCTAGAAACGTGTTTACTTCATTAAGAAAAGTTGATAAAATTAACTCTGATTTAGCAATAGTTGAGGGAGTTGAAAAAAAAGACCTTGGTTTGAGTATCATGAATAGACTTATTCGTGCATGTGAAAATAATGAAGTATAATATAAAAGAAATAATGAGTAGAGCAATATAAAAAACAAGTATAATGATTCAGATAGTAATAAATATAATCATTAAGTGAGGAAGGAATAAATTATGTATTTAATAGTAGGATTAGGAAATCCAGAACCTGAATATAGCAGAACCAGACATAATATGGGATTTGATACTGTAAATCTAATTGCACAAAACTACAACATAAAATTTGACAAAAAGGAATTTGACGGTCTATTTGGAATAGGAGAAATAAATGGAACGAAGGTCATTTTACTAAAACCACAAACATATATGAATGAAAGTGGAAAATCTATAATACAAGTTAAAAATTTTTACAAGATTCCAACTGAAAATATAATTGTAATATACGATGATATTGATTTACCACAAGGAGTAGCAAAATTAAGAAAAAAGGGAGGAGCTGGAACACACAATGGGATGAAATCAGTTATCTCAGAATTAAACTCAAAGGAATTTCCACATGTAAGAATCGGAACAGGTACGCCAGAATTTAAAGAATTATTGGTTGACTATGTAATAAAAAAGATGACTGAAGAACAATATAAAAGTTTAATTCCTGCTATAGAAAAGGCATCAAAAGCTGTACCAGATATAATAACAAAGGGCATTGATATGGCTATGAATATATATAATTAAAAAGAATGGAAAAGGTATGAATAGAATATTTATAAACAAAAAAGGTGAAAAAATAGAAGTTTTTGTCTACCAAAATGATACACAAACTGTAGTAGAACAATATGAGGAAAACTTCGTTCAAAAGAGACTAGAGGAAAATATATATCTAGGAAAAGTTAAAAATATTGTAAAAGGTATGCAATCAGCATTTGTTGATATAGGACTAGAAAAAAATGCTTTGATACATATAAAGGATATTATTCCAAAAGTCAGCAATGTAACTGGAAATAATAACTTAAATTTAGAACAGTATGACATAAATAAAGTTATTAGAGAAAATGATGATATATTAGTACAAATAAAAAAAGATTGCTCAGATTCAAAAGGATCACGAATTACAAAAGATATAAAGCTAGTAGGTAAATTTGTTGTTCTAATGCCATATAGCAAGTTTATAGCAGTATCTCAAAAAATAACAGATTTAAATGAAAAGCAAAGATTAATAAAGATAGCTAAAGAAAATCTAAAGAACCTTTATGGTGCAATAATCAGAACGTCTGCAGAAAATGTACAAGAAGAGATGATTTCTAAGGACATAGAAGAGCTAACTGAAAAATGGCAAGATATATTGAATAAAAAAAATGAAGTTAGCGCTCCAGCAAAAGTTTATGATAATAATGGAATTATTGGAAAGCTAATAAATGATTTTGAGCCTTTGGGACTAGAAATATATACAAATTGTAACGAAGTTAAAAACTACATTGAAAGTATAGATAAAAAAATAAAGACCCAAATAAAACAGAACGAATTAAAAATTGAAAGACCTAGAAAAATCTGGCTTAAGTGTGGCGGATTTATAATAATAGATTTTACAGAGGCATTAACCTCGATAGATGTAAATTCTGGAAAATTCACAGGGAATAAAGACTTGGAAAAAACAGTATTGAAAGTAAATATTGAAGCCGCAAATGAAATTGCAAAGCAACTAAGATTACAAGACCTAGGTGGAATAATAGTAATTGATTTTATAGATATGAAAACTGAAGAAAATAGACAAAAGGTTAGAAAAGCAGTGGAAGAAGCAATAAAGGGAGATAGATCAAAAGTTCAAATTATGGAATTTACAAAACTTGGACTTTTAGAAATAACAAGAAAACATATATTAAGAAAATAAAAGTATACAATGTTTGAAATCTAGCAAATTCTAAATTTTAAACATTATATACTTTTATATATTTAGTGTAAATTTATTAGTTCTTTTGAAATAATCTTAAGCTCTTCATTACGTTTTATTTTTTGAGTTGTAGTTTTTATCAGAGGTATATCTGTAACTAAAATATTTCTAATATACTTATAAGCAGGCATTTGCTTATTTATTTTATTTTTAATATCATTTAAAATTAAATTATGATAATTTTTGAAAGTTTCATTAGAAAAGCTTTTTTCAATTTCGTCTTTATTATAAACAATCTTTGCGTATAAAATAACATCTTCATTTCTGTCATTCTTGCTATTATCGGTCTCGCCAAAAACCATACTTTCAGAGACATAAGGTAACTTATTTATTAAAGCCTCTAATTCCTCAGGAAAAATCTTCTTACCGTTTTTTAATACAATCATGTCTTTTTTTCTACCAGTTATAAAAATGAATCCATCCTTATCAATATAACCTAAATCCCCGGTATGAAACCAACCATCAACTATTACTTCATTTGTAGCTACTTCATTTTCATAGTAACCAAGCATTATACTAGGAGTGTTAACAATTATTTCACCAATTCCATTTTCATCAGGATTGGAAATTCTTATATCAATAGTAGGAAGAGGATAACCAACGGATCCAACTTTTTTGCTAAAACTATTCTCACCTGCAATTACTGGCGAAGTTTCTGTAAGTCCATAACCTTGATGAATATCAAATCCAAAATCATTATATCCGAGTAATGTTTCTTTATCCATTGGAGCACCACCAGCAACAATCGTTCTTAAACTTCCACCGAGTCCATCTATAATAGATTTAAAAACCTTTCTTTTTATATTTATTGGTGCATGTCTAAAAATTTTTCTCATTATATTAACAAGTAATGTCTTATGTTCCTTTTCTATAGTTTTTAATAATTTTTTATACATAATTTCAAGCATAAGAGGAACACAAACAAATCCGGTAATGTGGTATTCTACTAGATTTTTTTGAATGTACTTTAAACCATCACAAATTGCTATAGTTATTCCGCACGAAGTACCAAATAAAAAAGTGGTAGTACTTTCAAATGTGTGATGCAAAGGTAAAAATGATAGAAATTTATCATTAGGAGTTATTTCAATCATTTGACTTAAAGCATATAAATCCATGCATAAAGCATATTGTGATAACATTACAGCTTTAGAAACACTAGTAGTTCCAGAGGTAAATAACATAACAGACATTGCTTTATTATCAATTTTTATAGTATCATAATCTGAATGATCAAGATGCAATCCAAGGGTTAATAATTCAGAATAATATTTATCATCCATACAGATTCTTTTTATATTTGGAACTGATACACTTAAAGAAGATACTGCATCATTATATTTATCAGAATAAATTATGGTATCTGAGTTGCTTCTTTTAACTAAATTTTCAATTTCATTATCAGGTAATGATTTATCTAATGGAACAACTGTAATATCAGCGGTTGTTACAGCTAAATAACTAACAAACCATTCATATCTATTATCAGAAATTAAGGCAACTCTTTTACATCCAAGGTTAAGTAAACTAGCCCCTAAATTTTCTATATCTTGTGCAAATTTCGTATAAGATATGTGTATGTAATCTGTGCTATTTGGATTGTCCTTAAATTCAAATGCTGTGTTATCTTTATATTCATTTTTATATAAACAAACAAGCTCTTTAAAATTGTTTAATTTGTGACCTTCATAAATTTTATTTTTCATATATTATCCTTATAAAGTAAATTTAGATTTTAACGGTGTAAATCTATAAAACACTAATTAATTTAATATGCCTATATTTTATACTAAATTTATTCTTTTATCAATGAAAAATTAAATTATTGACCAAACGGTTAAATTTTAATAGTATATGATTGATAAATAATAAATTGTTTGGAGTATGTTAGTATAAACTTTGTGTAGGGAAATTTTATAAAATAATTGAATAAAAGAT
>CAZDPV010000030.1:0-18676 GCA_964507565.1 uncultured Clostridium sp. | reverse complement strand
ATTCAATTTTTATTTTTGTTTCACATCAATTGTAACACTACAGTCTGTTTTAAAAACTGTAAAATTATATTATTTATAGTCTTCTATTTTTAGCTTCTAAGCACTAATTTATTGAATTTGCTGTTTATATAGTTTTCTAGTTTTTTCATGAACTCATCGGATTTTATTTCTTTTCTTGCTACCATATCTAGACCTTTTTCCCAGCTTGCTGTAAGTTTTGGATTTAGCATATCAGGCATTGACTGTTTTATTATATCATATATATATTCACCTTTAATTGTTGGTGTAATTATTTGCGTTTTTGTATTGATTTGAATATATTTAATTTTTTCTAATTTCTTTATTATTTCAGCTCTTGTTGCACTCGTTCCTATTCCTGCTCCTTTTATTTGTTCTCTTAATTCTTCATCTTCAATTAGCTTTCCTGCGTTTTCCATTGCTAAAATTATTGAGCCAGAATTATATCTTGTAGGTGGATTTGTTTCTGATTCTTTTATTTCATAGTTCTTTATCTCTAATACTTGCCCCTTTTTTGCATCAATGTTAATATTATTTTCCACATTTTGTTCATTATCTGTGGATTGTTCATCTATTTTTTGGTTATCGTTTTCTTGTTCTTTGATATTATTTGTCTTTCTTAATACTTCCAAATATCCTTGTTTTGTGCAAACTTTTGCATTTGCATAAAACTTTTCTCCTTCTACATCTATTGTAATGTTTAGTTTGCTATATTCTGCTGATGGATAAAATATTGCTAAGAACCTTTTTGTAATAACGTTGTATATGTCTTGATGCAGTTTTGGGATTTTTTCTAAGTTTTCAAATCCTTGTCCTGTTGGAATTATTGCATAATGGTCTGTTATCTTACTGTCATTTACATACTTTGTTTTTATTAAATTTGTGGAATATTTTTCTTCTTTCATCTTGCTTATTATATCTTGAACTTCCTGATTTTGATACCCTTTTGCAATCCCATTTAAATTTTGAGTTATTACTTTTGCAACTGCAGATGACAATACTCTTGCATCTGTTCTTGGATATGTTACTAGCTTTTTTTCATATAAGTTTTGTATTATTTCTAGGGTTTCATCTGGTTTTATTTTGAATTTTTTTGTACATTCATTTTGAATTTCTGCCAAATTAAATAATAATGGCGCGTTTTCTCTTTGCTTACTTTTCTTAACATCTTCAACTATTGCCTTCTTGTATTCTTCTTTTTTAGTTTCTTCTTTTTCAGCATTGCATAAATATTTAATAAAATTTTCTGCACTTTCTTTTTTCTTAAACCCTGATTCATTGTATAGATCATTTGATTGCCATTTTTTTGATGTCTCTGATACTTTCCATTCTGCTTGAAAATTTTCAAAGTTTCCTGTTATTTTATAGAAAGGTATCTTAATAAAGTTTTTTATTTCTCTTTCTCTTTCTACTACCATACCTAGTACACACGTCATGACTCTGCCTACTGATATAGATGCCTTTTCTTCGTTTATTTCTTTTGCCAGTCTTCTTCCATAAATGATGGATAGCATTCTAGAAAAATTTATTCCAATTAAATAATCTTCTTTAGCTCTTAGATATGCACTGTCAGATAAACTGTCATATTCCGAAGATTCTTTTGCTTCTTTAATTCCTCTTTTAATTTCTTCTTCTGTTTGTGAATCTATCCATACTCTTTTCATCTCGGCTTTTGGGTTTGGATGTGCCATCATTACAACTAGTCTTTGTATATATTCTCCTTCTCTTCCAGAGTCCCCTGCATTGTAAATAGCATCTATGTCTTCTCTTTGCATTAATTCTTTTATTATATTAAACTGATTTTCAACTGCCGGTATTATCTCATACTTCCATTCTTTTGGAATGAATGGAAGTGTGTCCAGCCTCCACAGTTTAAGATTTTCATCATATTTTTCTGGATAGCTCATTGTAACTAAGTGTCCTACACACCATGTAATTATCCAATTATCTGACTCTATATATCCATTTTTTCTTTGACCTTTTCCACCTATGACCTTCGCAAATTCCATTGCAACCGAAGGTTTTTCTGTTATCAATAATTTTTTACTCATGTAGTATTTTATATCATAAATGCCTCTCAAATGCAACATTGAATATTAAATATTTTTTTCATATATATGTATTGATTTTTAACGTTTATTATAGTATATTCTAATTATAAAAATAAAAAGGAGGTGTTTTTATGGATGCAAGTTATTATAGAGCAAACATTGGCTCTACAGATTCATTTTTTTCAGGAGCAATGGCTGGAGGTGTTGCTGGAATGGTATTATCATTTCTAGCTTTTGCATGGTTTATCATGTTAGCTTTAGTTGTTCTAGATTTAATTGGATTATGGAAAGTATTTGCTAAAGCAGGTTTTGATGGATGGGAAGCTTTGATTCCTGGTCATAATTTCTTTGTAGAATTCCAATTAGCTGGAATTAAAACTTATTGGATTTTTCTATTATTTGTTCCATTTGTTAATATTGGAATTTTGATTTGGAGAGATATTGAATTAGCTAAGGCCTTTGGTAAAAGTACATTATTTGGTTTAGGAGTATTCTTTTTAGCTCCAATCTTTATTCCTATTTTAGGATTCGGAAAAGCTAAATATGTAGGAACTTTATCAGGTTCAATTCATAGTTCAAATAGTAATGTTTAAAATTATAATATTCAAAATAAATAACATTTAAGAATAATTTTTTTATAAAGAGCATATAATTAAGTATGTTCTTTATATTTTTTATAAATAATGTTGACTTTTTATGTTTTGTGTTGTATACTTAAGTAGTTCTAAATATCGCGGGGTGGAGCAGTTGGCAGCTCGCAGGGCTCATAACCCTGAGGTCGTAAGTTCGAGTCTTACCTCCGCAACCAAATAAACTTTAAAACAGCTTAGATTAAATCTAAGTTGTTTTTTGTTTTACTTTTTATTTTACCGTTATCTGTTCTTTTAAGTTGTTATATTTACTATCACCTATTCCACTAACATTTTTTAGTTCTTCCTCTGTTTTGAATTTTCCATTTTTTTCTCTATATTCAATGATTTTTTGTGCTGTCGTTTCTCCTATTCCTGTAAGGGTTTGAAGTTTTTGAGAATTGGCTGTGTTTATATTTACTTTACTGTCTTCCTTATTTTCTGATGATGTTGCCCCTTCCGTAATTATTCCGCTTCCGGCGTCTTCTCGTATATACTGTATTGCATTTTGCTGATTATAATTTGATGAAACTGTTTCATTTATTCTTGGAACATAAATTTGAGTTCCATCTTCAACTATATATGCTAGGTTTATTTTTGACAAGTCTGCTTCTTCTGTCTTTCCTCCTGCAGAATTTATCGCATCTATAATTCTCGATCCTTCATCTAGTGTTACAACAGAAGGATTATTTACTTCTCCTATAACATGTACTACAACTTTTTTCTTTTGATTTACTAATCCTATTTTACTATCTTCTTCTACTTCCGTAGTGTTAAATTCATTATTTATTTTTTCATCATCTGTGGGTATTTGTGTGCTTTCTTCTTCATAGAATGTTTTATATAGAAATATAAAGCCTATAAAAATTATCAAAAACATTATTACTATGATAATTATCTTTTGCCTTTTATTTAGATTTAAAAAGAATTCTTTCATGTTTTTTTATATCCTTTCCTTAATTAAATATTATCTTGATTTATTTTTAATTTATTGATATTATTGTTACAAAATATTATATTTAGGAGCTTATTTTGAAGAAAAAATTTTTTTGCCTTTTACTTTTTATGATTTTAATATTGGATTTTTTATATAGTAAGCCTATATATGCGAATTCACTGATATCTAACTCTGTATCCGCCAATACATTAGACGATTGCCTTAGTGACTCCAATGATTTAAGTATTTGTGCTGATTCTTGTATTTTGATGGATAAATTGTCTAATAAAATTTTATACGAAAAAAATAGTTATAATAAAATGTACCCTGCAAGTACAACTAAAGTTATGACTGCTATTTTAGTTTGTGAAAAATGTTCCTTAACTGATATTGTTAATGTTAGTTATTACGCGGTTCATTCTGTTCCAAACTCCTATTCTACTGCTAATTTGAAGCCTGGCGAACAACTCTCTATTAAAGATTTATTGCATGCTCTATTGATTTCATCTGCCAATGAATCTGCTTTTGCTCTAGCTGAGTATATTGCTAATAATGGCAATAATTATTCTTTAGATGCCTCTTCTGCTTCAAAAGAAAGTTTTAATAAGAGTATTGAATCTTTTTCAGCTATGATGAATTCAAAAGCAAAGGAGATTGGTTGTTTAAGTACTAATTTTGTTAATCCTAATGGTATACAAAATGAAAATCATTATTCTACAGCTTATGATCTAGCTTTGATTGGGAAATATGCTATAAATAATGTGACAATTATGGATATTGTTTCAAAGCTTAGCTATGATTTGCCAAATACAAGTGTTTATTCTGATACTATACGTCATCTTTCAGCCACTAATTTATTATTAAAGAAATCTAGATCTGGATATTATGAGTATGCTACAGGATTAAAAACTGGTTATACCGATTCTGCTGATTATTGTATTATAGCGACTGCTAAAAAGGATAATAGGGATTTAATTGCTGTTGTTTTGCATTCTGATAATACAACAAATGCTGATACTTCCCGTGAAAGTGATTGTAAAAAGCTATTTGAGTATGGTTTTAATAATTATTCTTATAGATCTTTAGCTAATTCCAATAGTGTTGCTACTACATTAAACATAATCAATGGTTCCAAAGATACTCGTTCTTTGAATATTTTAGTAAAAAATGATGTTGCAACTATTGTCAAAGTTGGTAATGTTCTTGATGTTACTCCCAACATTAAAATTACTAAATATTTAGCCCCTATAGCAAAAGGAGAAGTTGTTGGAACTATCACTTATACAGCTTATGGAAATACTTTTACCTCTGATTTAGTTGCTGAGCATGATGTATATTCGGTAAGTTATTTATCTTTTATACTTATAATTTTATTTGTATTTATGATTTTATTGTTTTTAGTAACTTTAATAAATATCAAAGAAAAGATGAAAAAGTCAAAAAAATAGTGAGGCTTATTTTCTATAATAGCCCCCACTATTTTTTAATAATCTGTTCCTAAAATTATTGTAAAATCAACATCAGAATTGTCTTCTCCCATTGATACTACTCCTGTACATAATAATGATTTTATTGCATTCTCAGTTTCTTTTGAGTTGTTTTTTCTGTCTATTATCATGGTTTTTCTTGTTACATTAGTGGTACCTTTTTTGGTTACTTTATATCCTTGTTCTTGAAGCTGTTCTACTGCATTTGTTAATTTGCTTGATGCTCCAGATCCATTTAGTATTTCTATCTTTATTTCTGAATTTTTCTTTTTAGTTTTCTTTGCATTTTCTTGTACATTATTTTCAGAAGTTGTATTTGCTGTTTCTTCTGAAGTTTGCGTTGTTAAAAACATTTCTTGTACCTTTTCTTTAGCTTCTTTTTCATTAACTACATATATTGATACACCGTTATAATACCCTGCTGCTCCTGGTAATGTGTCAGATTGTAGATTTTCTGTATCGAAGTTTAGTAGTGCTGGAATGTAATCCTTTATTATGTCCCAAGAAATATTGGTTGCAGTTTCTTCTGTTGCAATGTTCATCAATTGATTTATTCTAGTAATATTACTTGCTTTCATTGTTTGTTTTATTACTTCTTTTATAAATTCTCTTTGCGTTCTCATTCTTCCTATGTCGTTGTCACCATATTTATATGAGTATGATGTTCCATTATTATTATGTCTAAATCTAACAACTCCTTCTGCTTGTTTTCCATTTAGTAGTTGGTAACCTTTGCTTATATGTATTTCTAAATCTTGTGAGCTATCATCATAATCCATATCAATAGGAACATCAAAATAAACTCCTCCTATTGCATCTACTAAGTCTCTTAATGCCTTTGTATCTACTGTAAAATAATATTTAATGTTTAGTCCCGTAAGGCTATTTACAGCATCTATTGTTGATTGTGGACTAATTTGATATTTAGCGTTTATCTTATCCCATGCTGTTGCATTTTGCTTATTTTTGCCTACAAAGCTATCTCTAGGTATTGATAACATTGACGCTTGTTGTGTTTGTGGACTATATTTTACAACCATAATTGTATCAGTCATATTTTGACTTTTTCCCATGCATAAAACATACATATCTTCTAGAGTTTTTGTTTTATCTGCACTGCTTCCAATAACTGTTGTAACAATTCCTTTCATTCCTCCACCATTTTTTATTACTTTATATGCAAAAATTGCTATTGCAATTATCAAAATGAGTAGTATTGTTAGGAATACTCTTTTTACAGTTCTATGTTTTTTAGCTTTTTTAGACTTTTTGTTTTTAGAAATATTAGATTTATACTCTTTTTCATTTGGTTTTTTTCCGTTATTCAATTTTTTCACTCTCCTACAATGTTTGCACTAAGTATAACAGAGTATTTTAAAAATATCAATACTTTAACTATAAATATTATTACATTGTTCGTCATTTTGTTTACCAATATACTGTTAATTTTTTAATTGTTAGTCATTATTTCACATTATATATTTTTTTAACAACCATGTTATTATTGTACATGTTTTTTCCAATATATGAATTATTTATTTCTGTAAGTATTTTTGTATTTTTTATTGCCGGTGCACACATTGAAATTCCTGCAAATATTACATATACTAGAACCAAACCTTCTATAAAGCCGCAGACTGCTCCTCCTATATGATCTATTTGTTTTAATATTGGTAATTTATTTATAAGTTTTGATACTACTTTTATTATTAACAGTATCGCTCTTACAAGTATAAATATTAAAATAAATGAGATTACTGTTATTACTTGTTTAGCTAGTTGCTCTGCTATAGTATCTATAGAATTTTCTTTTGTCTCGTTAATGTTTTTAGTTGTCTGATTTATGTATTCTTGTATTCCTTGTGGTAAGTTTTTATTTTCTTGGATATTTATTTCTGTTCCACTCATCGGAATATTATTTTTAATTACCTGTTTCACATTTTCCCCAATTTCTGTTTTTGTTATTGCAAATTCTGCAAGTGGATTGCAGAATGCTAATGCAACAACTATTGCAATTATTACTGCAAAAATGTTTACTAAACATACAGTTAGACCCTTTTTCATTCCTATAAGTATTGCTAATATTATTATAGCAACTATTATTAAATCAACTATCATATCTCTCTCCTTTTATAAGCTTAAAACTTCTATTCTGTTTTTATAAATTATTCCTACTGCATGCTCTCCTATTGTTATGTCTTTAATATTTTGTATTGATGTAAATTTTTTTATAAGCCATCCGCTTGTATTTACAAATTCAACTTCATTTCCCATACTTATTGCAATTACATTTCCATTAGAGTACATATTTTTAACAGTATTATTTATTAAATATGTATTTATTTTTTTATTGCCTGTATTTTGTATTTGTAGCTCATATTCACTATTTATTATATTGCTAGAGTTTTCTCTTATGCTACTAATATATCCATTTAAGTTAATATCGACAAAGCTTGTGTTGCTTTCTATTTTTAGAATTTCTTCGTCGTTTCCGTCACTGTAAGTATGTATTCCGCTATCTGTGAATGCAATAACCTTCTCATTATCGTATTTTATTTTTAGTAAAAGTGAATTTGAACTTGTTGTATATGTATATATAATTGCCTCATTTGGTTTGTTTTTTGCTTTATCTATTGAGATTGTTTTTACTTTTGAATCTATTACTGTTCCAGTTGTATTTATCTCTATAAAACTTAGATATTTACTATTATTTGAAATTGCTAAATCTGCTACTGAATTGATTGATAAATAGGTTCTAAAGTTTTCTTCTCCTGTTATATCATACATTACTATTACTGATTTATATGTTGTTCCTGTTAATACTACTCCTACTGCGCCGTTTTCATTTACAGTAATTTGTGAAATATTACCGTCCAAAGTTTTTTCCCATTGTAAACTATCGTTATATATCAAATAAATATTTGATTTTTCATCATCAGCAACTAATAAATACTTACCATTTGATTTGAACTTTGGCGTTGTTATAGATACATTTATTGTAGAAACTACTTTTGCTTGTTGATTGTATATTGTGAGCGTGTTGTTTCCTACTGTTGCTACATAATTTCCATAAGCAAAAGCTGATATATTATCTTTTTCCTCTATATTTATTGTGGGCAGTTCTTCTTCTCCTATATCTTTTTTTAGTATGTATTTGTTTGTCCAAATTCTGAAACTACTATTTCCAATATAAAACCCTACCAATATAACTACTGTTAATACCAGTATTGCAATTATTATACTTATTATTTTCTTTTTCATTTTATCTCCATTTGTTTTTTATTTATTTTATACTAATTTGTAATGTATTTCAATATGTTTTACTTTAAAACTTATAAATTTATATATGTTGCTTATTATTCCTTTTATTATTTAGTATATATTTTAATAAAAGTACACAGTTAAAATCGTATTCGTCCAACTAAAATAAAAACCCTAAATAGAAAATTCTACTTAAGGTTTTTATTTTATTTATTTCTTCGTTTTCTTACTATTGTAATAATTATTCCAATAATTATTATTGCTACTGGTATTCCAAATATAATTGATTTTACAATTGTATCTTGTTTTTTTGTTGCGGTTGCAAATGTTACAACTCCTGTGTCTTTTCTTATTCTTATGCTGTCTTCTCTATTTGACAAATATGCTATTGTATTTAGAATAATATCTTTGTTGTTTCTTAGACTTATTGGTGTAGTCGTTTGACTTGATATTTGTATTCTAACATTTGTTACAAAAAATACATTTGAAAATGCTACAAGTGTTGACGTTTTGTCATTTTCTAGTTTTTTTGTAAGGGTCTCTCCTAAGGTGAAAGTCCCTTCTACATCATTTGCTTCCTTTGTTAAATATGTTGAATTTTGTGAAATACTTTCTTTGTAAAATGCTTTTGATGTTGTTTTTAAAAATTGTGTTGCTGTTACTCCTAAACTTTCTAAAGTTTCATCGCTAGCATTATTTATCTTACCTGCATCTGGTATTATTATTGTTCCATCCGTATATAAATCTTTTACTATTTCATTATAGCTCATTGTTGGTATTATTAAATCTGGGTATCCAGCTACCATGTTTTCTGCACTTTGCTCACATACTATTCCCTTTGAGAAACTTATTCCATATTGTGAAAGAATTTTATTTACATTTGTGAAATTCGATTCATTATAATCTTTTATATTTATATATGGATCTTGCATCCACACGATTTTTCCACCATTATTTATATAATTTTGAATTTTTTCTGTTTCAATAACTTGAAAATCCTTTGTTGGATTTGCTATTACAAGAACATCACATATTTCTGGCATATCTGCCGATAATAAATCAATTGTACTTACATCATTTACTTCGTTTGTTATATATTGCGATAATGTATACATATATGATGAACTACTTATTCCATATTCTCCGTGTCCTGACAAGAAATATATTTGTGGTTTTTTGGCTATTGTTACATCCAATAATGCATTAGTTAGTTTTTGTTCTGTTATATCAATTGTTTTATATGTTGAACTATCATACGTATACATATCATTCGATTCAATTATTTTATATCTTTGATTTGATGACACTGCTACAAGTTGGTCTGTTGAGCTTACACCAAATTGTGTTGCTAAATCGGGTCTTTCTGATGTTGTTATAACTTGCACTGATATTTTATCATTTTCATTATGATATTGATTTCCCAAACTTACTGCAGTTGAATTTTCATTATATCCAAAGAAATACATTTGTACATTTTGTTCTATTCCTTTTATTTCATTTTTTGAATCTTCAGATAGTGTGT
Organism: uncultured Clostridium sp.; assembly: GCA_964507565.1. Lineage (GTDB taxonomy): Bacteria > Bacillota > Clostridia > TANB77 > CAG-508 > CAG-793. The sequence goes on along the minus strand of CAZDPV010000030.1, from coordinate 8,771 downwards.
AAATTTTTTCCTGAGTAAAGTCTATTGGACTTAAGTTTAAATTTTTGAATATTGCATTTATTAGTATAAATACCGATAATATTATTACGACTAGTAGTATTGTAAGAGATGTTTCTCTTAGCCATTTTTCTTTTATCAATTTTATTATTTTTCTCACTTCTTCCCTCCTACTTTACACTTTTTCTTCTTTGTATTACCATTATTGTAAATATTACAAACATTATTGTAAATGATAATAATAATACTAAATTTGCTATTGATATTGTTCCATTCATAAATGAGCTATAAAACGCATTCATTAGTGAATAGCTTTGTAATGATGTTATTATATTTGGTAAAAACCATAAAGCCAGGAAAAATCCTATTGACATTACAGCAGATACTATTTGGTTTTCTGTAATACTTGATGCAAACATTCCAAATGATACATATGCTATTGCCAAAAGTGAAAAACCTAGAATTGCAATTAAACTACTCGCTAATTGTGGTTCTCCAAAAAATTTTAGTATTACAAAGAAAAGTAATGTTGACAATGTTGAAATTAGTACAACTATTGATGCTGCTATAAATTTTCCTAATACTATTTCTGTTACACTTCTTGGTGAAGTTAATAAAATTTGTTCTGTTCCAGTTTTTCTTTCTTCTGAGAACATTCTCATTGTTAGTAATGGTACAATGAATGTTAGTATCGTTACTGCTGATCCAAACATGCTTGAGAACTGTGTACTTTGATATGAAAATATGTCTAAGTAGAAAAATAAACTACATGTTATTAAAAATACTCCTATATATATGTATCCAATTGGAGATAAGAAATATGTTTTTAATTCTTTTTTTATAATTGCTCCCATTATTTTTTACCTCCTTTTTTGTTAGATTTTTCTTTATTTTGGTTTTTTTCTGTCTTAATCTTACTTTCTTTTTTTGATTCTTTATTATCTTTTTCTATTTTTACAAACTCTTTTTTATTCTCAATTTTTTGTTTGTTTTCCTTCTTAGGTTCATTTTCATTTTTAGACTCATTTTCCTTTTTAGGAGCATTCTCCTTTTCTTTACTTTCTACATTCTTAGAGTCTTTTTTTGTATTATTAAATTTTTCTAATTTCTTTGCTTCTTTCTTTAGTCTCTTTGCTTCTTTTTCAGCTCTTGCTCGTTCAACTTCTTTTTCCCACTCTTTATCAAATTCTTCTTTTTCAGAAATCCTTTTTGCTTTTTTATCTTCTTTTATAGCTACTTTTCTTTCCTCTTTGCTCATATTTTTTATTTCTTCTTCTCTTTGCGCTTTATCACTTTTAATTTTATTTTCTTTTTCTGCTATTTCCGCATCTTGGGTATTTATTATTTTAAGGAAAGCATCCTCTAGGGTTGACTCTTCTTTTTTAAGTTCAAATATTGTGATTTCTTCTTTTGGAAAAATTTCAAATATTTGTTTTCTTATATCTGTATCTTTGCTTGCTGTAATTACATACTGTTTGGTTCCATCATTATTTTCCTTAACCAATTCAATTTTTTCAATTCCATTTAGCTTACTTTTTACAGTTTTCATATTGTTCTTTTTATCTTCAACAGTCACTACTAAAGTATTTTTTTCTTGTGAATTCTTTTCTAGGTTTTCTGGAGTATCTACAGCTAAAATCTTACCTTTATTTATTATTATTACTCTTTCACAAATTTGACTAACTTCTGATAGTATATGTGAACTTAAAATTACTGTATGATTTTTTCCTAGTTCTTTTATAAGTTCTCTTATTTCAGTTATTTGCTTTGGATCTAGTCCAACTGTTGGTTCATCCAAAATTAAAACTTCTGGATTTCCTATTAGAGCTCCTGCTAAACTTACTCTTTGTTTATATCCTCTTGATATGTTTTTTATTAGCTTGTTTTTTACTTCTGTTAATCCTGTTTGTTCTAGTATTTTCTGAACTTCTGCTTTTTTATCTTTTTTTATTTTTTTTAATTCTGCCATATAATTTACAAACTCTTTTACTGTTAAATCATAATATAATGGCACTCCTTCTGGCATATATCCAATTTGTTTTTTTGCCTTTTTAGGTGTTTTGAATACATCATGTCCGTTTACAATTATTTTACCTTTGGTTGGCTCAATAAAACCTGTTATCATGTTCATTGTAGTTGATTTTCCTGCTCCATTTGGGCCTAAAAATCCAACGATTTCATGGTCACTAACTTCAAAACTAATATCATCTACAGCCGTAAAACTTCCATATTTTTTTGTTACGTTCTTAACTTCTATCAAAATTATTTCCTCCCGTTATCTATTATTTCCCTAGGATTTTACTTCATTATATTATCACTAACTTTTTTTATTAGCAATATGTACTTAATATTTTTCACACAGAATTTACAAAATACTATTATCTTTATTGATTTTTTTTATAATTGTGCTATAATAGAGTTTAATATTATTTGAAAGTTGAGGTATAATTATGTCTCTTCCGCATCTTTTGTTTGCGATTTTACTCATTGTGGGTGGCATTGTAGGTATTTTTTTCCTTGACAAAAGAAACTAAGAAAATAAGCGGGGATTAATCTCCGCTTATTTTTATTTATTTAGAAATGTTTCGTATGCTTTATATGCTGAATATATATCATATTTACTTGTAACTTCATAAGGTGAATGCATTGATAGTACTGGTACACCACAATCTATTACATCTACACCTTTGTTTGCTAAAATGTATGCTATGGTTCCTCCCCCACCAATATCTACTTTTCCTAGTTCCGCTAGTTGGAATTTTACACTATTTTCATTAAATATTTTTCTTATATATGCGACATATTCTGCATTTGCATCTGATGAATTGTACTTTCCGCCTGCACCTGTATATTTGTTTATTGAAACTCCATGCCCAATAAAACCTGCATTATTCATATCTGATACATTTGAGTATAATGGATCGACTCCTGCATCTACATCTGCTGAAAGCATCTTGGAATTACAGAATACCTTATCCAATAAATTAGGTTTGTTTACCATTTGTTTGTTCAGTATCTCTGAAATAAAGGTATCAAAAACATGTGATTCCATTCCTGTATTTCCCATACTTCCTATTTCTTCTTTGTCTGAGAATAAGCATACTGCTGTTTTTTCTGGATTTTGCGTATTTAATATTGCTCTTAATGCTGTATATACACATACTTTATCGTCCTGTCCATAGCCTGCAACTAAGCTCTGATCAAATCCAAGAGTTCGTGCTCTAAATGCTGGAACTACTTCTAATTCGCTGCTTATAAAATCTTCCTCTGTTATTCCATATTTTTGATTTAATATTTGCATTACATTGTCTTTAATTTTGTCTTTGCATTTTTCGTCTTCACTTTTTGGTATATTTCCTAAAACCAAGTCTAGATTTTCAGCATCTATTGCTTCTGATAGCTTCTTTTGCTGTTGTTCTTTTGCTAAATGTGGTAGTAAATCTGTTATTGTGAAAATTGGCTCTTCTTCATCTTCTCCAATTGAAACAGTGATTTTTTCTCCATTTTCTTTTATTATGACCCCGTGAATTGCAAGTGGAATTGTTGTCCATTGATATTTTTTTATTCCGCCATAATAATGTGTTTTAAAATATGTTAAATCTCCTTCTTGAAATAATGGGTTTGGTTTTAAGTCTAATCTAGGTGAATCTGCATGTGCTCCTACTATATTTAGTCCTTCTTCTAAGCTATTTCTTCCTATTACTGCTAAGTATATGTTTTTTTCTCTATTTATATAGTAAACTTTGTCGCCTGCATGTAATTCTGAATATTCAGTTATATTTTTAAACCCATTTTCTTTAGCTATTATTTCCGTATTTGCTACAATTTCTCTTTCTGTTTTCGATTGATTTAAGAATTCCATATATTCTTTTGAAAATTTAAAAATTTCTTTTTTTTGTTCTTCACTAATATTTTCCCATCCTGATTTATTTTCTTTTAATAATTTGCTCATGCTTTCCTGCCTTTCTGAATTTTTTTCTTTTTATTATTTCATTTTTTTATTCTAATATTCTTATATCACAAATAAATTAAAAATGGAATAAATAATTAAATAAAAATTTGCATTTTTTTCTAATATACAATATAATCTATTCTATATAAATGCTATAAAATAATATTATATGTATTTACAAATTTCTTTATTTATAGTTAAATATGAAAATAGGAGACAAAAATGAATTCGATTTTATATGCAGGAAACACATTTGCAGTTTCAATAAATAATACTCTTACTTCTGAGGATAAGCGTGTTTTTAGTGATGCACAAAAGATTATAGATACTAATAATGGTAATAAAAAACATACTAATACTACTTTAATTATTCTTTTAGTTGTTTTTTTAGTGCTTATAATTTTTGTATGTATTTTTTCTACAATTTTTTCACTGTTAAATATTCATAATGATAAAATTATTGGAAATGTAAGTATTGTTGGCATTAGTATTTCTAATCTTACAAAAGAAGAAGCTACTTATAAAATAAATTCTTCTTTGAGTGATAGATTATCTACTGATTTGATATTAAAGCATAATGATGAAACTTATACTTTGCTTCCATCTACCATTGAATGTAGCTTCGATATAAATTCTATTATTGATTCAGCATATTCTATTGGTAGAAATGGAAATATTATTCAAAATAATTATAGTATTATTAACTCGTTAATTAAAAATACTGATTTGGTACCAAGCTTAATATATAATGATGATCTTTTACAATCTGTTATTCCACAAATGGAAGAAAACTTCTCAGATGGATTGAAAAATCCCTCATATACAATTGATGACGATAGTTTGATAATTACACCAGGTAAGGATGGTAATAAAATTTTATATAATAGTTTAAAACACTTGCTTGTTGATAAATTAGAATCTGTTAGTTATAATACTGACCCTATTATAATTCCTACACAAATACAAAAATGTGATAATATAGACATTGATAAGATACATAGTGAAGTATATAAAGACGCAGTTGATGCCTATTTTACTAAAGATCCATATGTAATTCATGCTTCTCAAACTGGTTTAGATTTTAAAGTTACCATTGATGAAGCTAAATCTATAATTTCTACTAGTGCTAATACTTATACTATTCCATTAAAAACACTGTATCCTAAAGTTACTACTAATGATATAAGCCAAGAGGCTTTTCCTGATTTACTTGCTTCATTTACAACTAATTATTCTTCTAGCAGTTCTAATCGTGCAACCAATGTTGCACTGGCAACCCAGAAAATAAATGGTGTAGTTTTGATGCCTGGTGATACCTTTTCTTATAACGACACTGTTGGTAAACGTACAGTTAGTACTGGTTTTAAAGAAGCTGGTGCTTATGCTAATGGTAAAGTTGTAAATTCGGTTGGTGGTGGAATTTGTCAAGTTTCAAGCACTTTGTACAATGCTGTGCTTAGAGCAAACCTTGACATTGTTGATAGAAGTAATCATATGTTTCAAGTTGGATATGTCCCTATTGGTACTGATGCTACTGTTTCTTGGGGTGCTCCTGATTTCAAGTTTAAAAATTCAAGAAGCTATCCTATAAAAATTGTTGCAACTACTTCTAATAGAAATGTGTATATTAAGATTTATGGATTAAAAGAGTCAACAGAATATGAGGTAGAAATTAAATCTTATAGAACTGGTACTGTGGCTTATAAAACTACATATACTACTGATTCTAGTTTAGCTTCTGGTCAAACAAAGGTTATTCAAAGTGGTTCAAATGGTGCGAAGTCTGAAACGTATAGGATTTTAAAGTTAAATGGTGAGGTTATATCCAAAACTCTTCTTTCTAGAGATACATATGATCCTCATAATCAAATTATTGCTAAAGGTCCATAAAAAGTATTATTTTATAAATTTAAAAAAACAAAAAAGCTGTAATCTTACTCAATGTAAAATTATAGCTTTTTTTATCTTTGGTGGGTCAGAAGGGATTCGAACCCCCGACCCCACGCTTAGAAGGCGTGTGCTCTATCCAACTGAGCTACTGGCCCATTTGTTACAATTATCGTAACAACATTTATGATAACACATTTAATATTTTATGTCAATATTTTTGGTGTATTTATTATCGAATTTTTGGTTTATTTTATTCTTTTATATTATTCTTTTATATTATTGTTTATGTTAAAATTCCATGTTTTTTTAATTTTTCTATTGCTTTTTTTCTTGAGCTTCTTTCGTTTTTCCTTGATGGAACCATCTCTCCTAAAGTTTTTCCTCCCGGCATTTCAAAAATGGGATCAAACCCAAATCCCTTAGTTCCTCTTTCTTCATTTGATATTTTGCCATTTAATTCTGCAGTAATTACAAATTCTATTCCATTTTTTATTACCGCCATTGCAGTTATCGCTTGTGCCGTTCTCTCTTTAGGTTCTAAATCCTTAAGTCTATCTAGTATATACTGATTTCTTTCTGAGTCAGTTGCATTTTCTCCTAAGAATCTATGTGTTAAAATTCCTGGAAATCCGTTGAGTGCATCCACACATAATCCACTATCATCAGCTATAATTATTTCATTTGTATATTTTAAAATTTCTTTAGCTTTGATAAGTGCATTAGACTCAAATGTCTTTCCATTTTCAGTAATATCTATTTTTATTCCTGCTTCTTTCAAGCCAATAACTTCATAATTTTTAAGTAATCTTTTCATTTCTCTTATTTTTCCTTGATTATTTGAAGCGAATATTATTTTTTTCATTATTTATTATCCTTTTATTCATTTATTTTAGATTATTTTAATATTATATTTTACTATGTATGTTTTTGCAATATTTTTTTAAAATTTATTGATATATTATTCAGTTTATGAGATAATTTGCTCATGAAAGGAGATGCTTTATGAAAAAAAGTTTAAAAATTCTAATTGCACTCGCTTTTACTTTCTTGTTTTTATGTTTTGTAAAATGCGTAAGTGCAAATTCTATTAGTAAGATATCAATGGATATTTCTGTGGACAATTCAGGTAATGCTTATATTACTGAAGTATGGAATTGTAATTCAAGTCAAGGTACAGAGGTATATCATCCTTACTACAATTTAGGTAATTCTATTATTAAAGATTTGACTGTTAGTGAGAATAATCAGTCTTATCAAACATTATCAGCTTGGAATACTTCTGGTACTTTATCTAGCAAAGCTTACAAATGTGGAATAAATAAAGTTTCTAATGGTGTCGAGCTTTGTTGGGGAATTAGTAAATATGGCTCGCATACTTATAAAGTTAATTATACTATAACTAATTTCGTTTCAAGTTTAACTGATTCTCAAATGATTTATTGGACTTTAATTCCATATGATTTCTCATCTTCAATAGGAAGTGTATATATTAAAATACATACAAATTTTAATATTTCGGATTCTACTGATGTTTGGGGATATGGTAATTATGGTGGTACTGCTTACGTATATGATGGATATATTGAAATGCAGTCAGATGGAGCATTAGCTACTAATGAGTATATGACTATTTTAGTCAAGTTTCCTTTAGGTACTTTTAATTCCTCTAATAAATTGAATAATAATTTTGATTATTATTTTAATATGGCAGAGGAAGGAGCTGTAAAATATGATAAGAAGGATTCTTCTACCACTTCACTTCTTAGCTTTTTAAAAATATTTTTTACTGCTTTTTTCTCATTGTTTTCTTTTATCTTTGCATTGGTAGTTTGTATTCTAAAACAGCAAGAAATAAATTTTGGTCCTGAAGGCAAAAAAATCCCTAAGGATGTTTCCTATTTTAGAGACATTCCATGTAATAATGACTTATTTAGAGCATATTATATTGGCGTTACTTATGGACTCTTTAAGAATAAAACTGATATAATGGGCTCAATAATTTTAAAGTGGATTAAAGATGACCTAGTAAAAATTGAAAAGAGAGAAACTGGCAATGTCTTTAAAAAAGAGGATTTTGTTATCATTTTAAAAAATACACCTAAAGATTCTATTATAAATGATAAGGAAAAAGATCTATTTAATATGATGTTTGTTGCTAGTATAGATGGAGTTCTTGAAGGTAAAGAGTTTGAACTTTGGTGTAAAACTTCTTATGAGAAAATTATTAGTTGGTTTGATGATATTATTAGAGATGAAAAAGAAAAACTAGTAGCTGATGAAATTATCACTGTACAAGATAAAAAAAGATTTAAATTATTTAGTTATAAGCAATACTCAGCAACTCCACAATTACGTCAAGAGGCTTTGCAAATTGCTGGATTAAAAAGATTTCTAAAGGATTATTCTTTAATAAAAGATAGAACCGCAATAGAAGTAAAATTATTTGAGGAATATTTGATATATGCTCAAATGATTGGTATTGCAAAAGAAGTTGCGAATGAGTTTAAGGATTTATATCCTGACATAATTGAGCAATCTCATTATGATTCATTTGATACAATTTTGTTTATAAATATGTATGCTTCTAGAGGTGCTTCTAGTGCTTATTCCGCTAAGGAACGTGCTGAAAATTACTCTGCTGGTGGAGGCGGATTCTCTTCTGGTGGAGGTGGCGGTGGCTCCTTCGGAGGTGGAGGCGGTGGCGGTGGCTTCCGTTAAAATTTAGTCTCCTTAATGAATTTTATAATAGTCTAGTGGATAAGTATTTTTATATTTATCCACTATTGTTTTTATCATTGGAGTTATCTTTTTAGGGGATTTATTATGTTGTTTTTTTGTGTTGAATATTTTTTGGTAAGTTTTATAAGAATTTTTACTAAATGTAGTGTTACAATTGATGTGAAACAAAAATAAAAATTGAATAAGTGATTTA
>CAZDPV010000029.1:0-19126 GCA_964507565.1 uncultured Clostridium sp. | reverse complement strand
TAAATAAATAATAATTAAATAAATAATAATAAATAAATAATAAATAAATAATAATTAAATAATAATAATTAAATAATAATAATAAAATAAATAATAATAAAATAAATAATAATTAATAAATAATAATTAATAAATAATAATTAATATAACAAAAAAACAGTTAAAATCATTTTAACCGTTTTAATTGGCGTAGGTGAGAGGATTTGAACCTCCGCGGCCCTAAATCGAACCCTAGCAGTTTAGCAAACTGCCCCCTTCAGCCACTTGGGTACACCTACATATATATTTAATTTTTAGATATAACAAACCATTATATTATAAAAAAATGGCGGAGAGGGTGGGATTCGAACCCACGGTAAGCTCACACCTACGCCAATTTTCAAGACTGGTGCCATAAACCAACTCGACCACCTCTCCATAGTGTTGTAATGTAACAACAACTAATATATTATCACAATTATGGAATTCTGTCAATAATTAAAACCTAATTTTGTGATGTTTATTTTAAATTTTAGTTTTGAAAATAATAGCCAAAAATCAATTTATATGTTTAATACCTATATTTTTTAAGTTATTTCTTATTTTCTTCTTAAACAAAAATCCGTTTATATTTTGTATATATATAGAATACATTCCAGCTCTATTGGCCCCAAAGATATCTGAAATTCTATTATTTCCTATTACAGCAATTGAACTAGGAAGGAGGTTCATTATTTTAGCCATTTCTAAAAAAGGTCTTTTTAATGGCTTACAGGCAAATTTTTTAGTTATATCAATGTCCATATTTTTTAATATAGTATTATTTAGATATAAATTATTACTTAATACAGATACACGTAGGCCTTTTACTTTGGCTTCTTTTATAAAATTCAGAGTGCCTATCGAAATTTTCTTATTTCTAATTATAGTACCATCAAAATCAAATATAAGACCTTTTATTTTAATATCATTTATTAGATAATTTAGACTTATATCTGAAATTTGACGGTAGGTTTCTTTTGGCATTAAAGTGTTCATTAAATCTCTCCATCGTTTATTTTTTGCATATTTTCAATATTATATTCATTTTCTTTTTTTATTGAACCTAATTCATTTTTTCTTTTAAGTAAATTATCATTTGCAACCGCCATCAATAATTTCAATCTGTTAGTTTGGTTAGCTTCACTTGCTCCTGGATCATAATCTATAGGAGTTATATTAGCTTCTGGATATTTATCTCTTATTGTTTTGATTACACCTTTTCCAACAACATGATTAGGTAAACAAGCAAAAGGTTGAACGCAAACAATATTGGAAATACCATTTTCTATATATTCAACCATTTCTGCAGTTAGAAACCATCCTTCACCTGTTTGATTTCCAATTGATAAAATGTCTTTTACATTATTTTCTAAAGTAAATATGTTACATGGAAGTATGTATTCTTTTTTAGAATTAGATAGTGCAATTATTTCATCTTTTTCCAATAAATCTATTAGTTTTATGGCCAATTTGAAAATTTTAGCTTTTGCAGTATCTGTTTTTATAAGTTGATTAAATGTGATTTTATGAGTAGCTATAAATTTTACAAATCCCATAAAATCCGGATATATAACCTCTGCACCTTCTGATTCCAACTTTTCAGCTACATAATTATTCCCAAAAGGTTGATACTTTATCAAAACTTCTCCAACAATACCTACTTTTGGCTTTACTAGAGTGCCATCTATTTTTATTCTTTCAAAATCATCAACTATATCATATATACTCTGTTTAAATTCACTTAGTGATGAATCAGCAACTAAGTTTTTGCAATTACTCATCCATTTGTTAAATAATTTTGAGGTTTCTCCTTTATGTATTTCATAAGCTCTGTTTTTAGAAGATAGTTTTTGTAATAAATCGCCATAGATTACACATTTCATTAGTTTCTCAATAAGTCTAGGTGTTATTTTAAATCCAGGCATTTTCTCCATACCGACTACATTGAATGAAATTACTGGAATATTTGAATAACCAGCATCTTTAAGAGCTTTTCTAATAAAACCAATATAGTTTGTTGCTCTACATCCACCGCCAGTTTGAGACATTATTAAAGCAGTTTTATTTAAATCATATTTTCCAGATTGTAAAGCTTCAATCATTTGACCGGTGGTTAAAATAGAAGGGTAACAAGCATCATTATTAACATATTTTAATCCCACTTCAACTGTGTGATTCGTACAATCTTTTAATAAATGAAAATCGTAGCCACATGATTGTACGGCAGACTCAATTAAATCAAAATGTATCGGAGCCATCTGAGGAAATAGTATAGTATAATTTTTACGCATATTTTTTGTAAATATTTTACGTTGAAGTTCATAATTTCCTAGATTATCATTGTCTGAAATTTTCGATGCTATTCTTTTATTCATGCTTGCTAATAATGAGCGAATTCTAATCCTTACAGCTCCAAGATTATTTACTTCGTCAATTTTAATAAGAGTATACATTTTATTATAACTTGATAAAATCTCTTCTACTTGATCTGTAGTAACGGCATCTACACCACATCCAAAAGAATTTAATTGAACCAACTCGAGATTATCATGAGAACCTACAAATTCAGCTGCACCATATAATCTTGAGTGATAAACCCACTGATTTACAACTCTTAAATGTTTATTTATTTGTGATAAATTAGATATGCTATCTTCCGAAAATACGCAAAGTCCTAAACTTGTAATTAAAGTATCAATTCCATGATTTATTTCAGGGTCAACATGATATGGTCTTCCAGCCAAAACAATACCTCTGACATTATGATCTTCCATATATTTAAGGGCTTCTAATCCTTTTTTATGTACATCATCTTTGAAATGTTGATATTCAATTTCTGCTGACTTAGCTGCTAGTACTAACTCTTTTTTTGTAAAATTATATTCTTTAAATTCTGGTAAATCTAAAATTGATTTTGCCAAATTTTCTGGTTCAAAGGGTAAGAAAGGATTTAAAAACTTAATACTTTTAAGTTCCTCAACATTGTTTTTCAAAACCTCTGAATAAGAAATTACAATTGGGCAATTGTAACGGTTGTCTGCATTTTCATATTCTTTTCTTGAAAAAGGAATACAAGGATAAAAAATTGTTTTTATTCCCTGAGATATTAGACTCATAATATGACCATGTGATAATTTTGCTGGGTAGCAAACCGATTCAGATGGCATTGATTCCATTCCTTTTTCATAGGTTTGTCGATTACTTTTTTCAGATAATATAACTCTAAACCCTAATTTTGTCAAAAATGTAAACCAAAAAGGATAATCCTCATACATATTAAGAACTCTTGGAATACCAATAGTTCCGCGCTTGGCATCCTGTTCATCTAAAGGAATATAATTAAACAATCTTTCATTTTTATATTTATATAAGTTTGGAAGTTCATTCGTAGTAGAGACATTTCCTGAACCTCTTTCACATCTGTTTCCAGAGATATGTCGCTGACCATTGCTAAATTTGTTTATAGTTAGCAAACAATGATTTTCACATTTACCACAGCGCACATGAGTAGTATCTATTTTTAATGCATTAATCTCTTCTAGGGAGGCTAATTTTGTTCTATATTCCATATCTAAATTAGATTCATATTGATCTTTTGCTAAAATTGAAACTCCATAGGCACCCATAAGACCAGATATATCAGGTCTTATAACATGTTTACCTACAATCTTCTCAAAAGCTCTAAGAACAGCGTCATTATAAAATGTTCCTCCTTGAACAACAATATTATCTCCAAGGGTTTTAACATCTCTAATCTTCATAACTTTCTGAATTGCATTTTTTATAATTGAATAAGAAAGTCCAGCGGAAATATCTCCAACAGAAGCGCCTTCTTTTTGAGATTGTTTTATTTTAGAATTCATAAATACCGTACATCTAGAACCTAAATCAACTGGATATCTAGAATTTAAAGCGGATTGTACGAAATCATCCATCGGTAAATTTAAACTTCTAGCAAATGTTTCTAAAAATGAACCGCAACCAGAAGAGCATGCCTCATTTAGCATTATATTGTTAATAGTTCCATTTTTTATATTTATATATTTCATATCTTGACCACCAATATCAACAATACTTGTTACGTTTGGCATAAAACGTTTGGCAGCCGTATAGTGTGCAATAGTTTCAATTTCTCCTAAATCAACATTTAAAGCAGACTTTATTAAACTCTCACCATATCCTGTAACTCCACTGTATCTAATGATTGCAGTAGATGGTTTTTCAGAATATAGCTTTTTTAACATCTGTATAACACTTTTTAAAGGATTTCCTTCATTACTTTTATATTGTGAATATAATAAATTGTCATCTTCATCAGTAATAACAAGCTTAGTTGTTGTAGAGCCAACATCAAGACCCAGAAAACAATCTCCAGAAAAACTAGAAAAGTCTTTTCTTGGTACTTTATCTTTTTCATGGCGTTGCTTAAATTCAGTATATTCAGAGTCTGTTACAAATAAGGGATTTAATGATTGTGAAGTCGCATCATGAGAATCATGTAACATCTCAATTTTAGCTTTTAGTTTTTCATTTGAAATTGAAGTATTGTTTATAGAATCAAGAGCAGCACCCTTAGCAACTAGCAAATGTGCATCACCAGGTACCAATGCTTCGTTATTAGTTAAGTGAAGAGTCTCTATAAAACGTTTTCTTAATTCAGACAGATAATTTAAAGGGCCACCTAAAAATGCGACAGTACCTTTTATAGGGCGTCCACAAGCTAGTCCACTTATTGTTTGATTTACAACTGCTTGGAAAATTGAGGCAGCAATATCTTCTTTGTTTGCACCCTCATTTAAAAGCGGTTGAACGTCGGTTTTAGCGAATACGCCACATCTAGACGCAATAGGATAAAGCATTTTATAGTTTTTAGCAAGTTCATTCAGCCCTTGCGAATCTGTATTTAGTAAAGAAGCCATTTGATCAATAAATGCTCCAGTACCACCAGCACAGGTACCATTCATTCTTTGTTCTATAGATTTACCAAAATATATAATCTTAGCATCTTCTCCACCAAGTTCAATGACAACATCCGTTTGAGGAATATATTTCTCAACAGATCTTTTGCATGCCACAACTTCTTGAATAAAAGGTAAATCTAAAAACTTTGAGGCAGACATTGCACCTGAACCGGTCAAGGCTATAGTATATTGATAATCTTTATAATTCTCAGCAAACTGATTTAAAACTCTGCATAGAGTGTTTTTTGTGTCTGAAAAATGCCTCTGATAGTCTGCATATATGGTATTTAGCCCTTCGTCCATTACTACTATTTTAACCGTAGTGGAACCAACATCAAGGCCAACATGTAATATTTTATTCATAAGATCCTCCATAAAGTGATATAAAATCACATTATAATTGTATACGGAAAAGGCGAATTTGTCAATAAAAAAGTAATTGATTATACTTGTAAAATTTAGTTATAAATAAAAGACATGCTTCATAGTATTAGTTAGAATTAATATTAGTTAAAAGGAGTTTATTATGAAAAAGAAAATAATAATAATAATAGGAATTATTATGTTACTTATAGGGTTAGGAATATTTGCGATATTTAACTTTTCTACAGAAAGAGGAGAAAATGTGGAAAACATTACTGAAATTCAGCCAGAAGAAGAAATTTCGGATGAGCAAATGAGAGAAACTAGTATAAAACTATATTATACAGATAAAATATCAGGAGTACTTGTTCCTGAAATAAGATTAGTGGATGCAAAAGATTTAGTAGAAAATCCATATTTATTTGTTATAAAAGAATTGATGAAAGGTCCACAAAATGAATCTTTAGAAAGTCCAATACCAGAAAAAACAAAAGTAAATAGTATTCAATTAAAGAAAAATACGATTTGTATTGACATATCAGAAGACTTTTTGAAATCAAGCGGAACAGATTCTATATATTCGATAGTAAATACATTGACAGAATTCAATGAAGTTGAGGAAGTAAAGTTTTTAATAAATGGAGAAAGTAAAGAAGGATTAAAAGAAATATTTGTTAGAAAGGAAAATTAAATTATTTTAATAAAGATAGAATGCTAAAATAATTATCAGGTTAATAAATAAATTATATATAATAAAATAGAAATTAAAATAATTATTAAAACAAAATAAAATTTTTTCTATTTGATTGCTAAAAATAGAAAATTTCGAATTAAAGTAATAATAGATTAAAAAAAACAATTAAAATAATTAAATAAAATATAAAATTATTATATTTAAATAAATAATAATTATTATAAAAAATAATTTTAATAAACAATTATTAAATAATAACTAATTTAAATAGTCATCATGACAAAAATAAAAAAATAAAAAAATAAAAAAATATGAAAAAAATCTTCAAAATTGACCAAAAAACAAAACTGTATAATTAGGGAATACTGAAAATGTCTAAAATAGAATATAAATGAAAAAAACAACAAGATACAATCAAAAAAATCACTTGAAATAAATTTTAAATAAAAAATTTTTCCTATAAATAATTAAAAAAAATGTAAAAACACACTTAATTCTTGTGAAAAAATCTTAAAAAATAACAAAAAAATATAAAAAATAATTAATAAATAATAAAATAAATAAGAATTTAAATAAAAAAATAAAATTAAATTAAAATATAAATTGGCAAAAAAGCAATAAAAGAACACCAGAAATAAATAAATAAAAGCAAAAAAAACGATAAAAAACAACAAAAATACCTAGGAGAGAAAGAATTAACAAGAAATCAAATATAACAAAATAACAAAAACAAAATAAAAAACAATAATCAATTTGACAATCTAATAAAAATAAAAAAATATATAAAATAATAGAAAAAATAAAACATTTAGTATAAAATAACTAAATGTTTTTATACCAAATGATAAGAAAGTTAAAATATAAAAACAAAAAATTAAAAAATAAATAATAAAAAAATAAATTAAATATTAAATTAGATAATTAATTAAAAAATAAATAAAAAATAAATAAAAAATAAATAAAAAATAAATAAAAAATAAATATATAATTTTAATAAATATTATAATATTTATTAAAATAAAAGAAATAAATGATCAATAAGACAAAGTCTGAAAACAATAACATAAAAATCATATTAAAATTATTAAACAATTTGACTAAAAAAACAAACGTTATTCTTAGGGAATACTGAACAGTTCTAAATTTAAACATAAAAGAAAAAAATTGTCAATAAATAAAAAAAATTATATATGAAACAAAAATAAAAAAAGATTTAATTATAAATAATAAAACAAAAAATACGAAAATACGTTTAATTCTACAAAAAAATTATTAAAAAATAGTCTTTTAAAGAGGATAATAAATAAGAAATAAGTATAAAAACCAAGATATAAGCTAATAAATAATTTTAAATATTCAATAGAAAAGAAATAAAATTGACAAAAAAACAATAAGATGTACTGAAAAAGCACAATTTATTGAACAAAAAATGACAAGATAATAATAAAAGAGCTTAGGAAGGCTAAAACATTATAAAATAAAAAAACGAGAATAGATTAAACAAAAAAATAAATTCATTTATCAATATGACAAACTAATTAAAAGAAGAATAATAAAAAAAGTATATCAGAAAATATCTAAAAATATATAGATTTAAACAAAAATATTTAATAAAGGTAATAAAAAAATAAATAATAAAATAAATAAATAATAAATAATATAAAAGATAATATATAAAAAAATTTCTAAATAAATTTATAAAACAAAATTCAAAGTCATTGAAAAATATAAAAATTTAAGGTATAATAAAAATATGGAAAGAATAGATGATCTACAATATAAAGGATTAAAAATTATTCAAAATACTGAAGGCTTTTGTTTTGGAGTTGACAGTGTATTATTAACTGAATTTGCTAAAGATATAAAGAAAGGGAGCAAAATAGTTGATTTGGGTACGGGCACAGGTATTTTGGGAATTTTGTTATGTAAAAAAGTTGAACCAAAAACAGTAATAGGAATAGAAAAGCAAAAAGAAGTTGCAGATATGGCTAAAAGAAGCATTTCATTAAATGGGCTGGATTCTATTTTCAAAATAGTTAATTCTGATATAAATGATATTGAATTAACACCAAATTATTATGATGTGATTATTACGAATCCACCATATAAAAAAGCTGGTTCGGGAATAGATTCAAAAAGAGAAATGCAACATATTTCAAGGTATGAAACAACTGCAAATTTGGATGAATGGATTAAAACATCAAGTAAATTATTAAATTCAAAGGGTTCATTTTATATGGTTTACAGGACTGACAGGCTAGCAGAATTGTTTGAAAAAATGAGAAAGTATAAGTTAGAACCAAAAAAAATAAGACTTGTTTACTCAAAAGTAACAGAACAATCTAACTTGATATTAGTAAAAGCAATAAAAGATGGAAATACGTTTTTGACAGTAGAAAAACCATTAATCATATATAATGAAGATGGGACATATTCAAATGAAATAAAAGAAATATATAAAAAAAATAATAAATAAAAAAATAAATAATAAAATAAATAAATAATAAATAAATAATAATAAATAAATAATAAATAAATAATAATTAAATAATAATAAATAAATAATAAATAAATAATAAATAAATAATAAATAAATAATAAAAATAAATAATAAATAAATAATAAATAAATAATAAATAATAATTAAACAAATAAATAATTAAATAATAAAATAAATAATAAAAATAAATAATAAAATAAATAAATAATAAATAATAAAATAAATAAATAATAAAAATAAATAATAATTAAATAATAATAAATAATAATTAAAAAAATAATAGGAGAATTATTAAAATGGACAATGGAAAAATATTTTTAGTTGCAACACCTATTGGAAATTTAGAAGATATAACTTATAGGGCAGTTAAAATACTAAAGGATGTGGATTTAATTGCAGCAGAAGACACTAGGCAAACATTAAAATTATTAAATCATTTACAAATATCAAAACCTTTAATAAGTTATCATAGGCATAATGAAGACGTTAGAACAGATATTTTAATTGAAAAAATAAAAGAAGGAAAGAATATAGCAATTGTAACGGATGCAGGTACTCCTGCCATATCTGATCCAGGTGAAGAAATTGTAAAACAAGCTATTAAGAATAATATTCAAGTTATTCCGATTCCTGGAGCATGTGCTCTAATAAATGCCTTAATAGCTTCTGGTTTAGATACGAAAGAATTTAGTTTTTATGCTTTTTTGCCGTTAAACAAGAAATTAAGAAAAGAAAAATTTGAAGAAATCAAAAACGATGGAAAAACTGCAATAGTATATGAAGCTCCTCATAGATTAGTTAATACTCTAAATGAGATTTTAGAAATCTTTGGAGATAGAGATATTGCAATTGCTAAGGAACTAACAAAAATACACGAAAAATTCATTAGAGGTAAAGTATCAGAAATAATAAACAAAATAGACAACCCTAGAGGAGAATATATAATTCTAATTAAAGGTGAGAAGGCTAAAAAAGAAAATAATCTTAATTCATTAACAGTAAAAGAACATTATAAATTTTATGAAGAACAAGGACTAGAAAAAAAAGATATAATAAAGAAAATTGCAAAAGATAGAGGGGTAAATAAAAATGAAATATACCAACAGTTTATATAATGTTGGTATATTTTTTTATTATTTATATATATTTTAATGAGGTGAATTATAAATTGAATTTACTATGGCCAATATTGATTATAACATCTTTTATATTTGCACTTTGTTCAGGAAATATAGACAAATTAAACAACTCAATATTTACATCGATTTCTGATGTAGTAAAACTTTCTTTGACATTAGTTGGAAATATGTGCTTGTGGTGTGGAATAATGAAAATAATACAAAATACCAAAATAATGCCAAGACTAACAAAAACGTTAAAACCATTATTAAATTGGCTATTTCCAGACGCTATAAATAATGTAAATGCAATGGAAGATATATCAATAAATACAATATCAAATATTATAGGAATAGGAAATGCATCAACTCCTGCAGGAATAAAAGCTATGGAAGAATTACAAAAAGAAAATGCTAAAAAGAACACACTAACAGATTCAATGATAATGCTAATTGTACTAAATACAACCTCAATACAGATTCTTCCAACAACAGTAATTGCGATACGATCTGCACTAGGTTCAATAAATCCAAGTAAAATCATAATACCAATCTGGATATCAACAATAATTGGGACAATATTTGGTGTATTATTTACTAAAATTCTATTATGGAGAAAGAAAAAATGATTTATATTTCCGCAATAATTATTCCATCAATAATATCTATAATATTATTTTGTGCGCTAATAGAAAAAAAGAAAGTATATGATCTATTTTGTGATGGAGCAAAAGAAGGAATAAAAATGACTTTAGCAATGTTTCCTACCCTAATAGGCATATTTATTGCAATAGGAATGCTAAGAAGTTCGGGTCTTCTTGATTTTATAGCCAACTTATTTAATATAATAACAAAAATATTTAATATACCAAGTGAAGTAATTCCACTAGCTTTAATTAGGCCAATTTCAGGAAGCGCATCTATTGCACTAGCAACTGAACTAATGACAAGGTTTGGAACAGATAGTAGAATCGGACTAATTTCAGCAACAATTATGGGTTCATCTGAAACTACTTTTTATGTAATTGCAATATACATGAACTCAATAAAAGCAAAAAAAAGTAGAAATGTTTTATTACCATCAATATTAGCGGATATAGTAAGTATAATTACAGCGTTTATTATTTTTAATAATAAATAATAAAACACATGCATTTTTATAAAAGAAAATCGTAAATGTCGAATTATGCAAATATTTGACGAACGATTTTTCTTGACATTGTATGATTTTAGGGTTATTATAGAAACATAAAATACAAAAAGAAAAGGAACAAAATGGTAATAGTATATTTGTTATTATATTTTTCTTTAAAATTTTTAGTCAGAATAATTATTTCTAAAATAATTTCAAAAATAATTTCAAAAAAGATATCCCAATAACTAAAAAACTCTAGAAATTAATAAAAAGCACGCTATTATTAAAATAGTATGCTTCAAAATTACAAAGTTATTATTTTTGTAGAGGAAATAAAATAAATTTATTTCTATATTTTAAATTTATAATAAACAACAAATTATAGTTTAAAAAATCCAGTTTAAATATTTTTTAATTTTTAGTGCCCCCGAATATTAAAAATTAAATTTCCTCTACAAAATTTATATAAATTTAATAAATAAAAATATATTTAATGATGATACTTTTCATTGTTATTTATCTTAAATGCTCTAAAAATCTGTTCTAATAAAAACACTCTAATCAATTGATGTGGAAAAGTCATTTTTGAAAAACATATTTTTTCATCACATAATTGTTTCAAATAATCATTCATTCCGAGAGAACCACCAATTATAAAAGTAATAGAGCTACTAATAAGTGAAATATTACATATTTTATCAGCAAATTCCTCTGACGTAAACTGTTTACCAGTTAAATCTAAACAAAATTTATAACTGTCTTTGGGAAGATGCGAAATAATTTCAGAACTCTCAATGTCTTTAACCTGAGTAATCATAGAAGAATTTAATTTTTCTGGAATATTTTTATCGGGAAGTTCAATAATATCTAATTGACAGTATTTACAAAGTCGTTTTTTATATTCACTAATAGCATCTTTAAGGAATGATTCTTTTATCTTGCCAACACAAAGTATATTTATATGTAACATAAAACCTCCTATTATAATAAAAAAACAGATTATTCAATCTCATATAATTTATTTGGCTTTAATCTATCTGCTACAGAAAGTTTTAAATTGTGAGTATTTAGACCACAAGAAATGATTTCTTCCATAACAGTTTGATATGCCAACTCTGGAAAATTGTTTTGCTGACTTAAGTGACCTAACATTATATTATTTGAACCATTCTTTATAAGATGAGAAACCACATGACTAGCGTCCTCGTTGGACAAATGTCCATTAGGTCCAAGAATGCGTTTCTTTAGCATGTATGGGTATTTTGAACACTTAAGCATTTCTGGTTCATAATTTGATTCCAATAATACAAAATTACTTCCAACTAATTTATCAAAAACAGAATTAGTTATATGACCTATGTCAGTGGCAACCGTAACTTTCAAATTATTATAAGAAACATTGAAACCACAAGGATCTGCTGCATCGTGAGGAATAGAAAAAGGGAACACTTTCAAATCTCCTATTTCAAAATTCTCATCGGTATTAAAAACATGTTTTGAACTATCAACAATTTCTTGATTTATATTATTAAAAGTTTTTTCATTTGCATATATTGGAATATTATATTTTTTACATATTATAGATAAAGCCTTAGTATGATCAACATGCTCATGAGTAAGAAGTATTGCACTAATATCTTCAAGTTTTGTGTTAATTGAAACTAATGCTTCATTTATTTTTTTAGAACTTACTCCACAATCAACTAAAATCTTTTCATTTTCAGTTTCTATAAATGAGCAATTTCCAGAACTACCACTAAATAAATTACAAAATTTAAACATTATTATACCTATTCTTCAATTCTTTCTATATGTGCACCTAAATTGCGGAATTTATCTTCAATATGTTCATAGCCTCTATCTATAAAATGAATATTATACAATTCACTTGTACCATCAGCTATAATTCCAGCAATAAGTAAAGCAGCACCAGCTCTTAAATCTGTAGCATATAAAGGAGCTCCAACTAAATGCGAAACACCCTCAAATATTGCAGTTTTTCCCTGAGAAGTAACCTTAGCCCCCATTTTATTTAATTCATTTGTATATTGAAACCTAGATTCCCAAATGCTCTCATTTATTATGCTTGTACCATTAGCAATAGATAAAGCAACTCCTATTTGAGGTTGTAAATCAGTTGGAAAACCTGGATAAGGCAAAGTTTTTATGTTTGTAGGGTGTATGGTTGAATTGCAGATTACTCGTAAAGAATCTCCCATGTCGTCAATCTTAGCACCCATTTCAAGAATTTTTGCAGATAAAGAATCAAGGTGTTCAGGAATACAGTTTTTTATTAAAATATCTCCTTTTGAAGCTACAGCGGCAAGCATAAAAGTACCTGCCTCAATTTGATCTGGAACAATTGAATATGTATGATTTCCACTTAAAGAAGAAACACCATTTATTTTTATTGTATCAGTTCCAGCACCTCTAATATCAGCACCAACAGTATTTAAAAAATTTGCAACGTCAACAACATGAGGCTCCTTAGCAACATTATCAATTATGGTTGTACCTTTAGCTAAAACTGAAGCTAAAATTAAATTTATTGTAGCACCAACAGAAACAACATCAAGATATATTGATGTTCCAACTAATTGATCCACTGTAGCAGTTATCTTTCCTTGCGAAACACTAACTGTAGCACCAAGAGATTCGAAACCCTTTATATGTTGGTCAATAGGTCTAGAACCAAGGTTACATCCTCCAGGAAGTCCTACTTCTGCATCATGACATCTTCCTAACAAAGAACCTAATAGATAATAAGAAGCTCTAAACTTACTAGTCATAATTAATGGCGCACGAGTACATGTTAAATTAGTAGAATCAACAGTTAATGAGTGCAAACCTGTCCACGTTACTTTTGCACCCAAAGTATTTAATATTTCACAAATTATTTTTACATCACTTATATTTGGTACATTTTCCAATGTGGTAATTCCGTTAACTAATAGTGTTGCGGGAAGAATTGCAACTGCTGCATTCTTAGCACCACTAATATCAATTTCGCCACACAATCTAGTACTTCCTTTTATTATAAACTTATCCAAAGTAAATCCCCCTACTAGCATTTAATCATTATTATTATATAACATATAATAAAGAAATTTACAAGTTTTTAAATAAAATTATTATTTATTTGCGACTTTAAGTGAGAAGTTCCTAAAAAGTTCAACAATTTTAAATTTAAGAGTAGTAATATTATCTTTATTTGATATAAGAGAATAATCCTCATCTGTTAAATTTTCTTTTAAATCCTCTTTAGAACTTTCAGGGACGACTCCAGATGTAACGTCTACAAAGCATAGAGGAGGAAACATTACGCACCACCAATTATGACCTGAAGCTTCACCAATTTTAACTCTAAGGGCATCATAAATACCAGAGGGCAAACTAATATCCCCATAAGTTTTTGTTGGAAACTCAAAATTGCCAATCTCAACTGTAACTGGATAATTATAACCGTTATCTTTTACTGTTTTAAGAGCAATAGACTTAAAATTATCAAGATTATCGTAGGAAACTTTAATAACCTCATCCTTATCATTTAAATTGTGTGTTAACTCATTCATATAAGAGATTAGTGAATCACGAACCTTATACTTTAAATTTTGATCTTCTTCAGAATCACTATTAGCAATTACATGCAATCTGAAAACGCTAGAAGACAAATTTTTTGAGACACTCTGAGCATATGATATAGCTGAAAAAGTGATAAAAAAGAAACACAGAACTATTAGAATTATCATGTGATTAATGTTTTTTTTAATTTTCATAAAAACCTCCTAATAAACTAAAATTATGTATTATTCATAAAGAGTAAAAATACATTTAATTGTTATTTAATAGAATTATTTCCTTAAAAAATAAAAATATACATTTTTGGAAAAAATTTAATGTCGAATTTTGACGAACGATTTTTTTGTAATATTCTTGACATATTTGTAATAATGTGGTAATATTTACCAAGAAGGGAGATAAAAATGGAAATAGAAAATTTGTGCAATTTTTATGCTAGCAAATATCATTTAAGTATAATTTTATTGGAGTATTTAAATAGTAAAAACACAAAAAAGTCCACAGTAATTACATTTTTACAAAACGGAATAGAAGAAGAGATAAACATATTAAAGGAAAAATATAAATTTAATATAAATAGTGCAAATGAAGCTAATTTTGAAGATACAAAAGTAATCAAAAACAAAAAAATTGAAAAATCAAAGGATATAATATTTATAATTGATGGGGATGTAAAATATATGAAGGAGGCAAATAGTTATATAAAGAAAGAAATTTCAAAATTAAATATTAGAACAATCAAAATAATAAATTGTTTTGATTTTGAAAAACAACAGATATTTATGGAAGAAATTTTAAATTGTAATGATAAAATTTTATATACAACGGGTGAAAAAGTAATTGACTAATTTTATAAACTGTTATATTATATAGAATATCTAAAAATATTGTGTATCATTTTTAGATATTATTGGCATGAAGTGTCTATCGTGGCCGAAGCCTTATACAAAATTTTGGCAAAGGAGAATATATATGGACGAAAAGTTAAAACAAGTAAAACAAACATTAGCAAAATATGGCCAGGACCAATTATTAGACGAGTATAACAGAATTACTGATGAAAAGGAAAAACAGAAGTTTTTAGATAGTATTCTTACTATAAATTTCAATCAAGTAAAAACATTATATGAAAATAGTAAAAATGAGCCATCATTTGCAAGTTCAAAAATCGAACCAATTGATTATGTTGACAAGAGTAAATTATCAAGAAAAGAATCTGAAAAGTACAAAGCAATTGGAGAAAAGAAAATTAAAGATGGAAAGCTAGCTGTTGTTACAATGGCTGGAGGACAAGGAACAAGATTGGGACATACAGGTCCTAAGGGAACTTATGATTTAGGATTAGATACACATAAATCAATATTTGAAATACTAACAGATACTCTAAATGATGCAAGAAAAGAGTATGATGTAGATATTCCTTGGTACATAATGACAAGTGAGGAAAATAATAGTGACACAGAAAAATTCTTTAAAGAAAATAACTATTTTGGATATCCTGAAAAATGTATAACATTTTTTAAACAGGGGAAATTACCAATGATAAGTACTGAAGGTAAAATTCTAGTAAATGAGCTAGGAAAAATAAAAGAAGCCGCTGATGGACATGGAGGAATATTCCACTCAATGTTAAAAGATGGTGTAATTTATGACATGAAAGCAAGAGGAATTGAATGGGTATTTATTGGTGGAGTAGATAATGTTTTAGTTAAACCAGTGGATCCAATACTAATAGGATTATCAGAGGATAAAAAAGTCCTTGCGGCAGGAAAAAGTATTGTAAAAGCAAACCCACACGAAAAAGTAGGTGTTTTCTGCAAACGTAATGGAAAGCCTAGTGTTATAGAATATTCAGAAATAACAACAGAGATGGCAGAAGAAATTGACCAAAATGGAGAATTAAAGTATGGAGAATCACATATTTTATGCAATCTATTCAGTATTAAAGCTATAGAAAAAATAAGTCAAATGGAATTACCATATCATATAGCATTTAAGAAAGCTAAATACATAGATAAAAATGGAAATGTGATTATCCCAGAAAAGCCAAATGCTTATAAATTTGAAGCATTCTTATTTGATGCATTTGAAAGTTTAGATAATTTAGCTATTATGAGGGTAAAAAGAGAAGAAGAATTTGCACCAGTAAAAAATGCAGAAGGAGTTGATAGTCCAGAAACTGCAAGAAAGTTATATTCAGATTATCATAATAAAAAATAAAACAAAAAAGAGGGAAAATGAGTATCATGCTTATTTTCTTTCTTGCACTCTTAATATTAAAAAATGGAGGAAAAATAAATGAAAGAATATATTAAAAAATACGAAGAATGGTTAAACAATTCATATTTTGATAAAAAAACAAGGGAAGAATTGGAATCAATTAAGGGAAATGAAAAAGAAATAGAAGATAGATTTTATAAAGAATTAGAATTTGGAACAGCTGGGCTAAGAGGAGTTATTGGAGCTGGATTAAATAGAATGAACAAATACACTGTAGGAAGAGCAACTCAAGGACTAGCCAATTTCATATTAAAAGAAGGAACACAGAACAAGGGAGTAGCAATATCATTTGACTCAAGACACAAATCAAAAGAATTTAGTGAGGAAACAGCATTATGTTTAAATGCAAATGGAATTAAAACGTATATATTCGAGTCTCTAAGACCGGTTCCAGAGCTATCATTTACAGTAAGAGAATTAAAATGCACAGCTGGAATAATGATTACAGCAAGTCATAATCCACCAGAATACAATGGATATAAAGTGTATTGGGAAGATGGTGCACAAATAATACCACCAAAGGACAAACAAATAATTGAAGAGGTTTCAAATACGGAATTTTCTAAAATAAAAACAATGAAAAAAGAAGATGCAATAGAAAAAGGGTTATACATAGAAATAGGAAAAGAAATAGATGATGCATTTATAAATAAATTAAAATCATTGGTTTTAAATCCTGAAATAATAAAAAAAGAACAAAATGATATTAGAATAGTATATACTCCACTGCATGGAGCAGGAAATATCCCTGTTCAACGTGTGCTTAAAGAACTTGGATTTACACATGTGTATGTAGTACCAGAACAGGAAAAACCAGATGGAGATTTTCCAACTGTAAGTTATCCAAACCCTGAAGATAAGAATGCATTTAAACTAGCATTAAACCTAGCTAAAAAAGTTGATGCAGATGTTGTACTAGCCACAGATCCTGATTCAGACAGACTAGGAGTATATTCAAAAGACCTAAATGGAGAATATGTTTCTTATACAGGAAACATGTCAGCTTTATTGATAGCTGAATATGAATTATCGCAAAAAAAAGAAAAGGGAATACTTCCAAAGAACGGAGCAATTATAACAACAATAGTATCATCAGATATGACAAAAGCTATTGCAAAATATTATGGAGTAAAAGTATTTGAAACACTAACAGGATTTAAATGGATAGGAGAAAAAATAAGACAGTTCGAGGAAAAAGGAGATTACTCATACCAATTCGGATTTGAAGAAAGCTACGGATGTCTAATAAGTCCACATGCAAGAGACAAAGACGGAATATCAGCAGTAATGGCCTTATGCGAAGCAGTAGCATACTATAAAAGTAAAAACTTAACACTATGGGAGCAAATGCTTAACATTTATAAAAAATATGGATTTTATAAAGAGAATCAAGTATCAATTGTGCTAAAAGGTGCAGATGGTGCAGAGCAAATTAAATTAAAAATGGAAAAAATGAGAAATAATCCACCAAAAGAATTAGCAGGACTAAAAGTATTAGAAGTTAGAGACTATGAAAAACATACAATTATAAAGAGCAATGGAGAAAAATTAGAAACAGATTTGCCAACTTCAAATGTTCTATACTATGACTTGGAAAATAATAGTTGGTGCTGTGTTAGACCATCAGGAACAGAACCTAAAATCAAATTTTATATGGGAGTAAAAGGAACAAGTATGGAAGATGCTAATAATAAAGTTGAAGAATTAACCAATGCAATGAATAAATTAGTAGACTAAAAAACACAAACCAAAAGGAGGAGCAAATGCAAAGAATATTAGGACAAATGAGAAGAGCAATTGAAGATTATAATATGATAGAAGATGGAGATAAAATTGCAGTTGCTCTTTCTGGAGGTAAAGACTCTGTGACATTGCTATATGCATTAAAAAAATTACAAAGATTTAACCCTAAACATTTTGAAATGATAGCAATATCTATAAATCCAGGATTTGAAAAATTTGATGAAAAAATACTAAAAAATATATGTAAAGATGCGGGTGTAGAACTAGTAATTATTCCAACTAATATAAAGCAAATAGTTTTTGATGAACGAAAGGAAAAAAATCCATGTTCACTATGTGCAAATTTACGTAGAGGAATATTAAACTCAACAGCTAAGAAGTATGGATGCAATAAAATTGCCCTTGGGCATAATGAAGATGATGTACTAGAAACTTATTTAATGAATACACTGTATGCAGGAAATATTTCTACCTTTTCTCCAATCAGCTATATGGATAAATCGGAAATGACACTAATAAGACCATTAGTTTATGTTATGGAAAAACAAACTAAAAGTTTTATCAAAAAAAATAATATTGAAATAATGTCAAAGGCATGTCCAATGGATGGAAACTCAACAAGAGAATATGCACTTCAATTATTAAAACAATTAGAGATACATAATAAACAAACAAGATCAAACTTAATTGGAGCAATAAAAAGAGCAAAACTAAATGGGTGGAAAGAAACAT
>CAZDPV010000028.1:0-20207 GCA_964507565.1 uncultured Clostridium sp. | reverse complement strand
GGTTCCGCGCCGTCTTGGCTTAGGCGTGAGTGGCGTTTGTGAGGGTCAGCACTTTAAATTCCCTGCTCCTAAAGTCCCTTTTTAAAAACCTAGTTGTTGAGGAGCAATAATTGCAAAAGAAAAATATAAAAGATATATCATATTCAGGTGCGTAAGCACCTGAATTTTAAATAAATGATATATAGGGATTAAACTGTAACTCGTACTTCCCTGAGGGAGGCAATCCATTCTTCAAACGTGGAGGCAATTTATGGAACGGCGGTAATGCTGGTTTGTTCTATTTCAACCGCAATAATGGCAATAGCAATTACAACAATGGGTTCCGCGCCGTCTTGGCTTAGGCGTGAGTGGCGTTTGTGAGGGTCAGCACTTCGATACACAAAGAAGCATAGTGGCTTCTATCCCAGATGGGCAGTTCTTCAAGGAGAATGCCGAGAGCGTAAACGCAAGAGAGATGTTCTATGCCTATAAAATGCAAAAAGGCCATGAAATCATAAAAATAAATACAACTGGATTTGTATCAAAGAAGTTTAATTCCTTTGACATAGGCAATCTTTGAAAAATTAAGATTATTTTATATAAGAAACATAATTAAAAGAATTTATATATTATATAAAAGTTAGATTTTATGCCATAAACACATAAACAGTAGTTCTCGTTCTAGTAACAAAGTGGCGAGCGTCCGAGACTATGAAAAAAATGAAGAATTTAATTCTTCATTTTTTTTACATAAACAGATTATTATATAGAAAATAAAATGTTAGAACATAAGATTAAGCTTTATAATTTTCTATATCATATATTAAATTTTTCTCTATTTTTTCATTAAAACTATCATTATAAAGAAAATTACAAGAAGATAGCATTTTATTAACTAAAGTATAAGAATTACAATGAGAAGCGTGTCCAATCCAGGAATTTAGACTTTGTGTTGCTGTACAAATAGATAATTGATTATTCAAATAAAGAGTATTCCATTTTTTTATATTTCTTTTAATCTTAACTTTTGAATTACTTCTAAGTAGTCTATGAGTTTCAAAAATTCTATATCCACAAAAGTTTACTCCAAAATTATATGGATAATACTTTGATTTAGCATTTAATTCTAAATGTAGAGCATTATTTAAAAAATTAGAAATCGATTGTTTAATCTTAATACATTCCAATTTGCTATTAGCAAGAATAATGAAATCATCCATGTATCTTACGTAAAAGTGTATATGTAATTTTCTTTTTACAAATTGGTCCAATTCATTTAAATAAATATTTGCAAAAAATTGACTTGTGTAGTTTCCAATAGGAATACCAACTTTTTCTTGTGAATCTCTACTTTCAAAAATCAATAACTTTGTGAATCTTAAGAGAGCTTTATCATCAATATATTTTTTCATAATCTCAAAAAGAATGTTAGGGTCAATGTTATAAAAAAACTTTTTTATATCACATTTTAAAATCCAAAAATTATTGTGAGTTCTTTTGCAAATTTGCAAATATTTTTGAACTGTTTCCACTGCTTTATGAGTTCCTTTTCCTTCTAGACAGGCAAATGTTGTATCTATAAATCTCGGAACAATATATGGTTTGATAAATTCTTCTATATACCATTGATGAACGACTCTATCAACATATGGAAGTGATTTTATTATTCTTTCTTTGGGCTCATATATTTTAAAACTTTTATATTGACCCAGTTTATATGTGTTATTATAGATGTGTTTTAGCAAATTAGTTATATTGTTTTCCAAGTTAAATTCAAAAAATATAACTTCGTTTTTAGTAGCTTTATGATCTTTTGCACGTTTATGGGCACTCATTAGATTAGCAAATGTGAGTTTTTCATAAAAACAATTTTTTATTTTCCTTGGCATGATTTTATCCATCCTCCTAATAGATTACAAATATCAGTAATATTTGAGCTCCAAGTTTCATAATTTTGCATGCTTATATACTTATATCTAAAAGCTATTCTAACATGAACTTTTAATATGCATAACTGAATATCTAAATCTTTTAAGTATTTGAGCTTATCTTGCTTATTGAATATTTTTACAGAATACATAATAGATTTGAGACCAGAATATAAAGTATTTTTAATTTCTTTAACAAGTGAAAATTGCTCACTTTTAGGGAATTTCCTTACAATATCATTTGAATAATATATAAGGTCAAGATATTTTGCATAAATAGATAAATTATCTTTTTCCTTGTTCATTACTGATACCTCCTAAAATATTGATTGCTGATGATTTTAAATTATCTAATAATTGATATGCATCCTTTACAGATAGTGAATCTAAACATATTGATGAAATAGTCTGTAATAATGAGCAAGTCTTTTCATTAACAATATAATTATTAGAAGAATATGATACATTTTGAATAGTATCAATTATTTTTAAATCATAGTTACAATGCTTTAGAATTTTTGAATATTTATCCAAAGCAGAAACAGGAAAACCACATTTAAGGACATTTTCTGTTAGATGTGTTAATTTTAAACTTAAAATATCAGAAACGGTTTCTGCGTCCTTATCTAAAAAAATAAAAAATGCTCCAGCTTTAAATAAGTATAGAGTTGTATTAGAATTTTCTTCACTATTCCTTAGTGATAGATATTTATCATAAAGTTTACTCATAAAATCCTCCTTGGTAAAATAATATAGCAATTATATATTATTCGACAAAAAATGACAACATAATGTAATAAAAAATAAAAAGATTAAATCTACGAAAGCGAAAACTATTACAAATAATCAAAAAACATAGTCAAAATATATAAAAAAGTCTTGTCAAAAGTTTTTTTTTTTGATATAATAGAAAACGTTGAAAAATACACACACAAATGGAGCAAGAAACGAAGTGCTTAATTTTAAATATTTAATAAAATTAAGTTGTTTTTAGTGTTGAAATTTGTGGATGAAAAACTAAGAGGAGGAATTTAAAATGGCAGTAGTAGCAATGAAACAATTACTAGAAGCCGGTGTTCATTTTGGACATCAAACAAGAAGATGGGATCCTAGAATGGCTGAATATATATTTCAAGCTAGAAATGGTATCCATATTATTGACTTACAAAAAACATCTAAAAAATTAGATGATGCTTATGCTTTTATGAAAGAACAAGCAGAAGAAGGAAAAACAGTTCTATTTATAGGAACAAAAAAACAAGCACAAGATTGTGTTAAAGAAGCAGCTGAAAAGAGCGGAATGTACTATGTTAACCAAAGATGGTTAGGCGGAACATTAACAAACTTTAAAACAATTAGAAAAAGAATTGAAAGACTAACTGAATTAGAAACAATGGAACAAGACGGTACATTTGAAGTATTACCTAAAAAAGAAGTTGTATTATTAAAAAAAGAAATGGACAAATTAAATAAAAACCTAGGTGGAATTAAGGAAATGACAGAAATTCCAGGAGTTATATTTATTGTTGATCCTAAAAAAGAACATATAGCAATACAAGAAGCTAGAAAACTAAATATACCAGTAGTAGGATTAGTTGATACAAACTGTGATCCAAATGATGTTGATTATGTTATCCCTGGAAACGACGATGCAATAAGAGCAGTTAAATTAGTAACTGACGTTATTGCAAATGCTATAATTGAAGGAAAACAAGGAGAAAGCTTAGAAACTGAAGAAACATACAATGAAGAAGTAGTAGAAGAACCTACAAGTATGGAAGAGGTTGTTGCTAGCGAAGAGAATAAAGACTAATATTAAATAAATATATTATAAATAATTTTTAATTTATAATATATTTTATTTAAATACATAAAATTTTAATTTTATGTGAAATAATATATTTTAAAAGGAGGAAACTAATATGATTACTGCAGCTCAAGTAATGAAATTGAGAGAAAAAACAGGTGCTGGAATGATGGAATGCAAAAAAGTTCTAACAGAGGCTGATGGAAATGAAGAAAAAGCAGTTGAACTATTACAAGAAAGAGGAATTCTAAAGGCAGCAAAAAAATCTGGAAGAATTGCAGCAGAAGGATTAGTTGATGCATACATTTCAGAAGATAAGAAAGTTGGAGCATTAGTTGAAATAAATGCTGAAACTGACTTTGTTGCTAAAAACGAAGAATTTAAAAATTTTGTTAAAGACGTCGTAAAACAAATAGCACTAAACAACCCAAAAGATGTAGAAGAATTATTAGCTCAAAAATCAATCTCAGAACCAGAAAAAACAGTTCAAGAGGTCTTAACAGCTAAAATTGCAACTATTGGAGAAAATATGACAATACGTAGATTCCAAAGATTTGAATCAGAAGGAACAGTATCAAGCTATATTCATGGAGATGGAAAAATAGGAGTTCTTGTTGATGTAAATGGACAAGACGAAAACGTAGCAAAAGACGTTTGCATGCAAATTGCAGCAGCAAAACCTGAATTTGTAAATGAAAAAGAAGTTCCAGAAGACAGATTAAACAAAGAAAAAGAAATATTAAAAGCACAAGTAATAAATGAGGGAAGACCAGAAGCAATTGCTGATAAAATTGTAATGGGAAGACTTGGAAAGTTCTATGGAGAAATTTGCTTATTAGATCAGGAATTTGTTAAAGATCCTAGTCAAAAAGTAGGACAATTATTAGCTTCTAAAAAAATGGAAGTAAATAGATTTGCAAGATTCGAAAAAGGCGAAGGAATAGAGAAAAAAGAAGAAAACTTTGCTGAAGAAGTTGCAAAGCAATTAAAATAGTAAGTATTTTTACATTTAATACCTGAAAAAGGTTGACACATAATAAAATTTATGATAAAATATTCTAGCGTATGTGGTTATGCCTCATACGCTAGAAAAGATTTTACGCTGGAGGTGTATAAAATGGCAGCAAAAGGAGCAAGAGAACATATAACACTAGAGTGCACAGAATGTCACAATAGAACATATGTTACAGAAAAAAATAAAAAAAATGATGCAGACAGATTAGAATTAAAAAAATATTGCAAGTTCTGCAAAAAAACAACAACACATAAAGAAACAAAATAATTACCTTAAAATGATAGAGGTTCTGATTTAAGGGGGAACAAAAATGCCTAATAAAAAGAATAAAAAGCAAGGTAAAAGCAGTAAAAAAGTAGTAAAAACTTTAACACCTACAGAAAAAAGTGTAGAAGATGTAAAAAAAGTAGAAGAAATTTCTTCTGTAGAACCAAAAAAAGAAGAGAATAATACTGTTGAAACAAAAAAGGAAGCAATTAAAGAATCTAAAAAAGAAAATAAGCAAACTAAAAAAACAGCAAAAAAAGAAAGCAACAAAAATAAAAAGCACTGGTTTAAAGATTTTAGGGCAGAGCTTAAAAAAGTTGTATGGCCAAGTGGAAAAGAACTATTTGATAATACAATAGTTGTACTTTCTATGGTTATAATTGTTTCTGCAATTATCTTTGTGTTAGATTTAGCTTTTGAGTCACTAAACAAACTAGAAGTTACACAAGTTCAAAGAGCAAAGAACAGTATTGAAGCTTCAAACACATCAGAAGATACAAATGCTACTAATGAAACAAATACAGTAAATAATTCTACAACAAACGAAGTAAATGGGGTAGAATTAACAGAAAATCTAACAGAAAATAATGATTAAAGGAGGCTAAAACATGTCTCAAAAAGATTATGATTTAGAACCAAGATGGTATGTTGTTCATACATATTCAGGATACGAAAACAAAGTAAAAACTGACCTTGAAAAAACTATTAAAAACAGAGAATTGCAAGAATACTTCTTTGATATTATTGTACCAATGGAAGAACAAATAGAAATCAAAGATGGAAAAAGAAAAACTAACCTTAAAAAAGTATTCCCAGGATATGTTCTAGTTAAAATGATAGTAACAGAGGAAACTTGGTATATTGTTAGAAATACAAGAGGTGTTACTGGATTTGTTGGTTCAGGAACAGACCCTATTCCTCTAACAGAATCAGAAATTAGAAAAATGGGATTTGATATTCAATCAATTAGTGTTGATTATGATATTAATGACCAAGTTAGAGTAATTAGTGGACCATTTACAGATTTTACAGGAAGTGTTACTGAAATAAATAAAGATAAGCACAAAGTAAAGGTGCTAGTTTCAATGTTTGGCAGGGAAACACCTGTTGAACTTGACTTCTCAGAAGTTGAAAAAGTCAAATAAGATTTTTTAATTATATTCTGAGAAAATTAAATAGTTAAAATGAATTAGCAAACTAATTCTTTTTATATAAATTATTTTTAATATACAAACCAAAGGAGGTGCAGAAAAAATGGCAGGAAAAGATTCAAAAAAACCAGAAGCAAAAGAAATTCTTATTAAATTACAAATACCAGCAGGAAAGGCAACACCAGCTCCACCAGTTGGACCAGCATTAGGTGGTAGCGGAGTTAATATTATGGACTTCGTTAAACAATTTAATGACAGAACAGCAAAGCAAGCAGGACTAATAATCCCAGTAGTTATTACAGTTCATAAAGACAAATCTTTTGACTTCATTACAAAAGAACCACCTATGGCAGTTTTGATTATGAAAACAGCTAAGGTAGAAAAAGGTTCTGGAAAGCCAAATAGAGAAAAAGTTGCAAAACTTTCAAAAGCTCAGGTAGAAGAAATAGCAAAAATGAAAATGCCTGACTTAAATGCTGCTTCATTAGAGGCTGCAATGAGCATGGTTGCTGGAACAGCTCGTTCAATGGGTGTTACAGTAGAAGACTAAATTTTAAAATTGGGAGAAGTAGAAATACTTCGATATAACCAAAGGAGGTAAAAATGAAAAGAGGAAAGAGATATCAAGAAAGCGCTAAATTAGTTGATGCAAAAAAATTATATAATGCAAAAGATGCAATTGATATAAT
This sequence comes from uncultured Clostridium sp., assembly GCA_964507565.1. GTDB lineage: Bacteria > Bacillota > Clostridia > TANB77 > CAG-508 > CAG-793. The sequence continues at coordinate 13,371 of CAZDPV010000028.1, read as the reverse complement.
TGAAAAAATGCCAAAAACAAAATTTGACGAAACAGTTGAGTTACACGTTAAATTAGGTGTAGATTCAAAACATGCTGATCAACAGGTTAGAGGTACAGTAGTACTTCCAAACGGAACTGGTAAAACTTTAAAAGTTTTAGTATTCGCAAGAGGACCTAAAGCAGATGAAGCAAAAACAGCAGGAGCAGATTTTGTTGGAGCAGAAGAACTAATACCAAAAATTGAAAAAGAAAATTGGTTTGATTATGATGTAGTGGTAGCAACACCAGATATGATGGGAGTTGTAGGAAGATTAGGAAAAGTATTAGGTCCAAAAGGATTGATGCCTAACCCTAAATCAGGAACAGTAACAATGGATGTTACAAAAGCAATAAAAGAAATCAAATCAGGAAAAGTTGAATACAGATTAGACAAAAATAATATTATTCACTTAGGATTTGGCAAAGTTTCATTTGGCGCAGAAAAATTAGTAGAAAACTATGATGTTATTATATCAGCAATTATAAAGGCAAGACCAGCTGCAGCAAAAGGACAATACATCAAGAGTGTTTCTATAGCAACAACAATGGGACCTGGTATGTATATAGACCAAAAATAATTTATATAAGCCATAGACAGTAGGCATAAAGGTAAGTCCTACCGAGGTTAATAAGAAGAATGCAAATTCAATCTATTAGCCTCAGGCTTTATAGGTTGAATTTTTATTAGTAGGAGGTGAATATTTAAAATGGCAAACAAAACAGTTTTAGCTAAAAAAGAAACAGAAGTAAAAGAATTAGCTGAAAGCATGAAAAACGCAAAATTAGTTCTTTTAGTTGATTACAGAGGTACAACAGTAGAAGATGACACAAAATTAAGAAAAGATTTAAGAGAAGTTAAGGGTGTATGCAAGGTTACAAAAAACAACATAATGAAAAGAGCATTAGACGCTAATGGAGAATCTGGATTAGATTCAGAATTAGAGGGACCAACATCACTAATCTTCTCAAATGAAGATTATTTAGCACCATTAAAAGTAGTTTACAAATTTTCTTCAGCTCATGAAAACTATAAAATTAAAGGCGGATTTGTTGAAGGAAAGTTAATGAATGTTGATGAATTAATCACATTAGCAAAACTTCCATCAAGAGAAGAATTACTATCAAAACTTGCTGGATCATTATTACAAACAATTTCAAAGATTGCAGTTGCAATTGATCAAGTTAGAATTAAGAAAGAATCTGAAGGAAGTAACGAAACAGTAGCTGAACCAGCTGCAGTTGCAGATAAGGTAGAAGCATAGTTTCAAAAAATTAAAATAACAAATATTTTAATATAACAAATAATTAAATTATAATAAAACAATGTTTTAGAATTTTTACAAAAATAAAATTCAAATAGGTTATATAAAATTTTAATATATAACACAAAAATAATAGTAAACAGCCATGTTTACGGATATAGGAGGAATTTAAAATGGCAAAGGTTGATGAAATATTAGAATCAATAGACAGCTTAACAGTAGTTGAATTAGCTGAATTAGTTAAAAAGATAGAGGAAAAATACGGAGTATCTGCAGCTGCAGTTGCAGCACCAGCAGCAGGAGCTTCAGCAGGAGCTGCTGAAGAAAAAACAAGCTTCAATGTAGTATTAAAAGAAGCAGGAGCACAAAAAATTCAAGTTATAAAAGTAGTTAGAGATGCAACAGGATTAGGATTAAAGGAAGCTAAAGATTTAGTTGACGGAGCTCCTAAAACAGTTAAAGAAAACTTAGCAAAAGACGCAGCTGAGGAACTACAAAAGAAATTAACAGACGTTGGAGCTACAGTAGAATTACAATAATTATAATAATAAAAAAATTTAGATAATACTCTTATCTAAATTTTTTTATATTAACTGTATAAGTAGTCAAATTTTAAAAACTTCTTGACAGAAAGAACTATAAGTTATAAAATATTTTATGTTAAATAAATTGATAAATATATTTAATTATAAAATGAAAAGAGTAATAAAACAGGCAATGAAAATATAGACTTTAATATGAGGAGAAAATTATGAAAATATTACTAGATGCAATGGGTGGAGATAACGCACCAGATGCCACAATAAGAGGAGCAGTTGCAGCAATCGATGAAATACAAGCCGAGGTAGTTTTAATTGGTCAAGAAGCCGTTATAAATGCACGTACTAAGGAGATGTTTAGCAAAAGTCTAAAGGAAATATCTCCAAGACTTTCAGTAGTAAATGCTACAGAAATAATAGAAATGGAAGATACGCCAACACAAGCAATAAAAAATAAAAAAGATTCATCAATGGTAGTGGGTTTTAACCTACTAAAACAGGGGCAAGGAGATGTATTTATTTCAGCTGGTAACTCTGGAGCATTATTAACAGGTGCAACATTACTAATAGGAAGAATAAAAGGAATAGATAGACCTGCGTTAGCAGGAATATTACCAGCATATCATGGTAGATTAGTTTTAATGGATTGTGGAGCAAACACTAACTGCAAGCCTATAAACTTATTGCAATTCGCTCAAATGGCAAGCATATATATGCACAATACGGTTGGAATAGAAAGCCCTAAAATAGGCTTACTAAACATAGGAACAGAAGAAACTAAAGGTAATGAATTAGTTAAGAATGCTTATCAACTACTAAAAAAATATTCCAAAGACATAGGTGTTAATTTTGTTGGAAATGTTGAAGGTAGGGAGGCATTTTTAGGAGAAGTAGATGTAATAATTGCTGATGGTTTTACAGGAAATATATTTTTGAAATCAGTTGAAGGAATGGGAAAGTTTATAAAAAAGTCATTAAAAGAAAACTTAATGCATAATATATGGAGCACAATAGGAAGCTTAGGAAGTTTACCTTCAATAAAAAGATTTGCAAAAACAGTTGATTACAAAGAATATGGAGGCGCATTATTCTTAGGAGTGCAAAAGCCAGTAGTAAAGGCACATGGAAGTAGTGACGAAAAGGTCTTTAAATTTACAATAAAACAAGCAGAAAAATTTGTAGAGAATAAAGCAGTTGACCAACTGACCGACATTTATGAATCAGAATTAAACAAGGAAAAGATGCAAGAAATCAAGGAATATTTAATACAGCTAGAAACAAAATAAATATTTTTGGAAAAAAACTTGACATTTAGAATGCAATGTATTATTGTATGCTTATGATTAAATTATTTGAGGGGAGGTGTTATTACATGGGTGCAGAAGAAATTTTTGATAAGGTTAAAAAAATAATTGTTGAACAATTAGGAGTTGCAGAAGCAAATATAACAATGGAAGCATCATTTATTGATGACTTAGGAGCAGATTCTCTAGATATTGTTGAATTGATAATGGCATTAGAAGAGGAATTCGATATCGAAATTCCAGATGCTGATGCTGAAAAAGTAGTAACAGTAGGAGATGTAGTCGATTATATAAAAGAGCATGTAGCTTAAATGAATTATAATATAAAAGGTCACAACTTTTGGTTAAATGCCAATTGAAGTGATTTTTTTGTTGTATTTTAAATAACAGACGAAAAAAACGCAACAAATGGATATTTAAAAATGTACTTTCTTGACTATAAGGAAATATTAAAGTATAATAAAATAAGTAAATTGAAGCTGAATATGTTAATATAAACTTTATACATTAGAAATATCAAATAAGTATAATTAAAATAAAGAATTACAATATGAAATGGTACTAATTAAAATAAAACTAAATAAAATAGAAAGATGAGATTAATGGAAAATAAAAGGGAATTTGTAAGCATAATTAAAGACTTATTGGAAAATGAAAAAGTAAATGAAATGAAATTATATAGACAGCACTACAATGTAAGTACATTCGAGCATTGCTTAAATGTTGCATATATAAGTTATATAATTTGTAAAAAATTTAAGCTTGACTATGTATCAATGGCAAGAGGTGCGATGCTACATGATTTGTTTCTTTATGATTGGAGAGATAAAAGAAGCCATAAATCATTTAAAGATCTCCATGCTTTTAGCCATCCAAAAACAGCTTTAAATAATGCAATGAAAATATGTACATTAAATTCAAAAGAGCAGGATATTATTGTAAAACATATGTGGCCTGTAACATTTGCATTACCAAAATATAAAGAATCTTATGTAATAACATTAGCAGATAAAATAAGTGCAATATATGAAGGAATAAATTATTACAAAGAAAAGAGATTGTCGAGAAAAATTTATGTATATACTTATTTGGTATCTTGTATGCTAAATAGAGTAACAACAGAAGTTATATAGAATAATATATTTTAAGATTGAAAAAATATAAGTCTATAACTATCTAGGAGGAAATAATTGAAAGCAAAAGAATTTGCAAAAACTTTATTAGATATTGAAAATGAGAGTGATCCATTAACAAAAATAAAACTACTAGATTATCTATGTGATTCCATTGGATATATGCGATTTGCAAAGTATGGGGATGGAACAGTTGTATCAAAATTAGAAGATGTAGATATAGAAGATAATATGGTGAAGCTTATACAAAAAGCAGAGCGCAGTTTAGAAGATGGAGATATGTTATATCAAGATATTTCATTTACGTATCTTTGGGCTCTAATGGACGACGATAAAAAAATACAACAACTAAATAGAACAGACAATAATTCTGCAAAAGTACAAATAGTTTATACATTAAATTCTGATGATAAAAAGATTGAATGGATAAGAAGGGAAATTTCTAAAAATCCAGTAATGGAGTATTATGAACCTGAAATAATTTGTAGTTTAAAATCAGATGTTAAAAAGCAAGAATATTTAAGTGAAAATTTAGATGGGAAAGGTTCATATAAAAGACTTAAAATAATTGCGTCATTTTATTCTGATGATATAAAAAAGAAGTACCTCGAAGAGTTTAGTTCAAATAGAGGAAACCAAATTGAACTGGTACGTTCATTTGAATTTGATGACAACAAAATGAAATGGATGAGCGAAAATAAACTATTTCAGTTTGAAATAATTGCATCACTTAAAGACGATAAAAATAAATTAAGATATATAGAATATGCTAATCCGGAAATAAAAAATAGAATAATTGCAGTATTACAATCAGATGAATTAAAAATAAAACTAATGGGAAATGTCCCAAATATAATGATAATAGAATCATTAGAGTCGGATGACACAAAGGCTAATTTTTTAGATAGCCAGGAATTAAGTGATGAGGATAAAACAAGTATTATTTTAGGTTTCAAATCAGACAATAAAAAGTTAAGACTATTAAAACATATTAGAGGCGTTAAAGAAAAAACAGAAGTCTTAAAGAGTTTGAAAAATGTGGATACAGAAGTTTTGGTACAAGCTGTGTATGAAATGGGGATAGATGTAGCACAAATTTGTCAAAAATCGAATCAATTGGTATTTGAGAAAAATCTAGAAAATTCCAACTTAGGTTTGCCATCTAATCTCACATTTGGAATAGAAATAGAAGCACAAGGACCTTGGGCATGTATTATAAGGCAATTCCAAAATTTATGCAATAATTGGAATGTTAAAAGGGAACCAAGTATTCCAGAGGGAGTAGAAGTTACGTCTCCAGTAATGTCAAATAATCCAAAAGATATTGAAGGAATATATGCAATAAATTATGTATTAGGAAAAACGAATTTTTATGTAGATGAAAATTGTGGAGGACATATACATATCGGAGCTAATATTTTAACGACTCCTCAGGCATATAAAAGACTTATAGAAATTTGGTGCAACACAGAAAAAATAATGTATAAGATTTGTAATAAGCCAGGAGCAAAACCAAGAGAAGGAGCAATATCAGAAAATGCAAAGATATATTCTGAATATGCTTTTAATAATGGACTGGTATGGAAGTTGAAAAATGCTTCAATTCAAAAAGCACGAGACGTGCTTTGCGATGAACAAAAAGATAGAGCTCTAGGATTAAATTTTATGAATTTAAAAAATGATAAAAATACAGTAGAATTTAGAATTCCAAATGGGACTTTAGATGCAAAAACATGGATGGAAAATATTAAATTATTTGGCAGACTTATGTGTATCGCAGAAGAACTTGGACAGATTGATAATAAAAAAGAAAGAACGGCAGAAGATGATAGAAAAGCATTTTTGACAAATGAGATTAAGGATGATAGCAAAACAGATGGTGAAAAACTAAATGATTTACTTAATTTACTTTTTAAAGAGGAAAAGGATAGAAAGGTATATGAAAAAAGATATTTAGCTAATTTTTCTTTTGATGAACCAGTTTTAAATTCGTGCTTTAAAAAAATAGATTTTGGAGAATCTTATGAAGGACTTAGATATTCTAAAAATAATAATGTTGAAAGATAGAATAATGAATAGAGGATTAAAATAGATATGATACAGGCAAATTGAAAATAAAGTATATCAATTATTGAAAAACATTTAAGAATATAGTATAATCAAGTGCATATTAGAGCTAAAAGGAGAAAACAGTAAAATGAATATTGAAGAGAGTTTAGGATATAAATTTAAAAATAAAGGCTTACTAGAAGAAGCATTAACACATACATCTTTTGCGAATGAGAATGGGGTTAACAGCAATGAAAAGTTAGAGTTTTTGGGAGATAGCATATTAGAATTTATATCAAGTAAGTATTTATATAACAATTATCCTAAATTGACAGAAGGAGAACTTACGAAAACAAGGGCTACTGTTGTGTGTGAAGATAGTTTATATGAAATTGCAAAAAAGCATGATATTTCTAAATTTATTAGAGTAGGGCATAGCGAAAAAGCACATGGCGGAAATTTTAAGCCAACGATTATTGCTGATAGCATAGAGGCAATAATTGCAGCAATATATTTTGATGGGGGACTAGAACCAGCAGAAAAATTCATAATAGAAAATCTAAAAAGATCCATGGAAATAGCAAGTAAAAATGTAGGAATAAAAGATTACAAAACTGTATTGCAAGAAAAACTTCAGGAAAAAGGTGATGTTCATATCGAATACAAAATAATAGCTGAGTTTGGACCTGACCACGATAAGGTATTTACAGCTGAAGTTACTTTAAATAATAAGGTATTAGCAACTGGAAACGGTAAAAGTAAGAAGCTAGCAGAAATGCAAGCAGCAAAAAAAGCATTAGAAGAATAAATAGATTTTTATAATAATCATAAAAATACTGGTAAAGCAGAAAGAAAGGAATTATAAATAATGAAAAAAGAATATATAATACCAATATTTGTACCTAATTTGGGATGTCCAAATGAGTGTACATTCTGTAACCAAAGAAAAATAAGCGGAAGTCAAACAAACGTTACTGCAAAAGAGGTTAGAGAAACAATTGAGTATTATTTGAAAAACTTCAAAGACGAAAATAAATATGTAGAAGTTGCATTCTTTGGCGGAAGCTTTACAGGAATTGACGAAAAAATACAAATAAAACTATTAGAAGTTGCAAATGAGTATATTAAAACAAAACAAGTTAATAGTATTAGATTATCTACTAGACCAGATTATATAAATAAACATATATTAAAATTATTAAAAAAATATCATGTTAAAACTATTGAACTTGGAGTGCAATCGTCTAATGATTATATATTGAAAAAAAGTAAAAGAGGACATACTTTTAAAGATGTAATAAAAGCATCAAGACTTATTAGATTTTATGGATTTAACTTAGGTCATCAAATGATGGTTGGAATGCAGGATAGTACTGAATTTGACGAAATAAACACCGCCAAGGACCTAATAAAATTAAGACCAAAGATAGTTAGAATTTATCCTGTTTTAGTTATAAAGGGAACAGAACTTGAAGCAGAATATAATGCTGGAGAGTACAAGCCACTTACAGTTGAACAAGCAGTCGAAAGATGCAAGGAAATTACATATCTATTTAGAAAGAAAAATATAAATGTTATTCGTATAGGACTTCAAAATACAGATGAAATAACAGACCCAAGCCAAGAAGGAAGTGAAGTTGTTGCGGGACCATATCATCCAGCATTTAGACAGCTGGTAGAGGGGGCAATGTGGTATGATAGCATTGCAGAAAAGATAAAACAAATAAATGTTAAAGTTAAACAGGTTGAAATTAGAGTAAACTCAGATTCTGTAAATAATATTATTGGACATAAAAAAGCAAATATTATAAAACTAAAAGAATTATATGATGTAGATGTTATAGTTAAAGCAGATGATAATATTAAACCAGGCAAATTTGAAATTAAGGTTCTAGAAACATACTAAAAAATCTAGTAATATGAAATAGAAATTTAAAAGTATAAAATGCCAAATAAAAAGGTGATACGAGAAAGAAAAAGTTGAAATTAAGATAGATAATAAAATAAAAAGAGGAAATAAATGATATATAAAATAAATGCAGATTCATTTGAACCAAAAGATGTACTAGAATGTGGTCAATGTTTTAGATGGAATAAAGAAGAAAACGGAAGCTATACAGGAATCTTTGGAAAAAGTGTATTAAATGTGGAAAAAGGTGAAGGAAAAATAATCTTCAGAGGAATTTGTGATTCTGAAAAGACAATAAGAAAATATTTTGATTTAGATAGAGATTATTCAAATATAAAAGATACACTATCCAAAGTAGACCAAAATTTAAAGACAAGCATAGAATATGGAGCAGGAATTAGACTCTTAAATCAAGACTTATGGGAAACGATAATTTCATTTATTATATCTGCAAATAATAACATTCCAAGAATAAAGGGAATAATTGAGAGAATTTCAAAAGCTTATGGAAATGAAATAGAATTTGAGGGAAAGAAATATTATACTTTTCCAACACCAGAAGAACTTTCAAAAGCAAGTGTCGAAGACTTAAGAAAAACTGGTCTTGGATTTAGAGATATACGTGTATTTGAAACAACACAAATGGTATTAGAAAAAAAGGTTGATATAGAAGAACTTGCAAAGGAAAGTACCATTGATGCAAGAAATGAGCTCCTAACATTATCAGGAGTGGGACCTAAAGTTGCAGACTGCATATTATTATTTTCTACATTAAAACGATTTGATGTATTTCCGATAGATGTATGGGTACGAAGAGTTATGAATGATTTATATATTCATAATCCAGAAGAAGAGAAAGTAAATAAAAAAGAGATACAAAAGTTGGCAGATGAAAAGTTTGGAAATTTGCAGGGAATTGCACAGCAATATTTATTTTATTGGAAAAGAGAAGCTTAACAAAAAGGGGGAGTTGCTTTGAAAATTATATATGGAAGAGCAGGAACAGGAAAAAGTGAATATATTTTTAATGACATAAAGGAAAAAATTAAAAATAAATGTTCTGAAAAAATATATATAATTACACCAGAGCAATTTACTTTTACTGCTGAAAAAAGGCTAATAGACAAACTAAAAGAAGGTGCAACAACGAGTGTTGAAGTACTTTCTTTTGAAAGAATGGCATATAGGGTAATAAAAGAAACAGTTGATACAAGTGTAAAAACCAATATTGGTAAATCTGGAAAATCAATGATTGTGTATGAAGCAATCTCAAAACACCAAAAAGAACTTAAGTTTTTAGGTAAAACACTTGAAAATGTAGATTTAATAATTACACAAATTACAGAATTTAAAAAACATAACATTACTATTCCAATGTTGGAAGAAAAGATGCAATCTACTACTGATCAATATTTACAAGCTAAACTTAATGATATGCTAATAATGTATAAGGAATTAGAAGATAAAATTACAGAAAATTTTATAGATGAAAATGATGTACTCACTTTATTAGCAGATAATATTGAAAAAAGCCACATATTAGATAAGTCAATTATTTATATTGATGAATTTTCTGGATTTACAAAACAGGAATATGCGGTAATTCAAAAGCTAAATGAAGTTGCATCTGAATTATATATAACAGTATGTACAGACGATTTAACAATAAAAAAGAGGCCAGAGGCAGATATCTTTTATGATAATAAACAGACAGTGCAAAGCTTATGCCAAATATGTGAAATAGATAAAGACAAACAAATTAAACTAGAAAAAGAACTAAGATTTAAAAATAATGAACTTGAACACTTAGAAAAAAACATATATGCATTACCATATAATATATATGGAGAAGATGTAAAAAATATAGAATTATTTTTAGCGGAAAACAAATATACTGAACTTCAACATGTAGCAACTAATATAATAAAATTAGTAAGAGATGCAAATTATAGATTTAGAGACATTTGTGTAATCTGTAATGATATTGAAGGATATTCAAGTCTATGCAAGGTAATTTTTAATGAATATAAAATACCAGTTTTTATAGATGAGGCAAAGGATATAACGCAAAATATAATTATAAAGTATCTTCTATCAATCTTAGATATCTATGTAAAAAATTGGTCTAATGAATCAGTTTTTAATTACTTAAAAACTGGATTAGTAGAAGTTAGTAATATTTATGAACTTGAAAATTATTGCATTAAATGGGGAATACAAGGAAAAAAATGGTATGAAGAAAGATGGAATTTTGAGAAAGGTAAAATAGATAGTCAAAACATCGGATTTAAAACCGAAAACGATCAAATAAATTTCCAAGCAGACCAAAATAAAATAACTGAAAAATTATTAAAGCTAAAAAAAGACATAGATTTAGATAAAAATGCAATGGAAATCAGTAAACATATATATAAATTCATGAGTCAAAATTTGATCCAATGTACTAATAAGACAGATAATAATTTTATAAATAACATATTAAACAAGGAAGAAAATATAGAAGCTTGGAATATTATTGTTGATGTACTTGATGAAATAGCAAAAATATTTGGAAGACAGAAGATGACTTATGATGAATACTCAAAGGTATTAAAAATTGGATTGGCAAGTAAAAAGCTAGGGCAAATTCCACAAACTCAAGATAAACTGATTGTGGGAGATGTTAATAGATCGAAAACTCAAAAAGCAAGAGCAGTATTTATAATAGGAGTTAATGATGGAATATTTCCAACTAATATCGGTTCAGAGGGATTTTTAAATGATAAAGACAGAGAAAACTTAAAAAAAGAAAATCTTGAACTTGCTAAAGGCACAAAAGAAAAAATGTATGAACAAAACTTCAATATTTATAAAGCTTTTGCAACTGCAGAAGAAAAACTTTTTATTTCTTATGCTTCAAGTGATAGTGATGGAAAAGCATTAAGAAAATCATTAGTAATATCTAAAATCAAAAAAATTTTTCCTAAATTAAAAGAAAAGAGTAGTGCAAAAGACGAAATATTAACAGTAGATGTAACTTTTTCAGAATTACTAAATAATATTAAAAATCCAAAATGGTATGAAGTATATAAATGGTATGAAAATAACTATCCAGAAAAATTAAAGAAAGCCTTAGAGGGATTAAACTATACAAATGTACCAAGCAATATAAACAAAGAAAATATAGAAAAACTATATGGAAATAACCTAAAAACAAGCATTTCAAAATTAGAAAGTTATGAATCATGTCCATTCTCATATTATCTAAAATATGGGTTAAAACTATCAGATAAAGAAAAACTAGATATTAAGCCAATAGATACTGGTTCATTTATTCATGAAGTAATAGATGAGTTTTTTAAAAGTGTACAGGATATAAAGAGTATTTCACAGGAAGAAACAGAAACTTTAATAGACGAGATAATATCAAGAAAAATTTCTTATGGTGGAAAATTCACATTAACTGCAAAATATAGAACATTAGTACAAAGATTGAAAAGAGTAATTTTGATTTCAATGAAATATATAATTGAAAGTTTAAAAAATAGTAGCTTTGACGTTTTAGGAACAGAAGTGAGTTTTGGTGAAAATGGAAACAATTATCCGCCAATTGAAATGAAACTTGAAAACGGAAAAAGAGTTTCAATAATAGGCAAAATAGATAGAATAGATATAGCAAAAATGCCAGATGGTAAATATATAAGAATAATAGATTATAAGTCATCAACTAAAGATATTGACTTAAACAAAGTAATAGCAGGATTACAATTACAACTAATTACCTATGTAGATGCAGTATGCCAAAAAGAAAATGTTTTACCAGCAGGAGCATTATACTTTACATTGCTAGAGCCTAAAATATTAACTTCTAATAGAGCAAATATAACAAAAGACAAAATAGAAGAATTGATAAAACAGAATTACAAAATGAATGGATTAGTTCTAGCTAATGTTAATATTATTAAGGCCATGGATACTAATTTACAAAGCGGAAAATCGGACACTATACCGGTAACACTAAATTCAAATGGAGAAATTAATTATAATAGATCAAGAACAGTAACTAGAGAAGAATTTGAAAAGCTTCAAAGATATACAACTAACATTATTAAAAAGATATCAAATCAAATATTAGAAGGCAATATTGAACTTAAACCATATTATAATCAAAAAGATAAAAGAACTCCATGCAGTTATTGCCAATATAAATCAATTTGCCAATTTAATCCTAAATTTAAAAATAATAATTATAAATTCATACAAAATAAAAATAGACAAGACATTTTAGATGAAATAAAATGAGTAAAATGTAAGGTAAATGCTGAAGAATTAAACTGCTAATAAAATTTATGACCTTAAATATAGTGAAAGGAATATATATAAAATGAGCGAGAGAAAAGAAAAAATAATTAAAAGAGGATTGATTTTCTTAATAGTAATATTAAGTTTAGTCGTCTTAACATTTACATATCTTAAAGTAACTTCAATTGGTAAATTCTATAAAGATGAAAAAAATCTAAAAATTCCTGTATTTGTTTATCATGATATAGTAAAAGATAAAAGTGAAGTAAAATATGACTATATGCAAACAACAGAATCTAAATTCAAAAGTCAAATATTTGGACTTATGAAAATAGGATATACACCAATTAGCTATGACGACTTAATTGAATATAGTAAAGGGGAAAAGGCAATTCCACAGAAAAGTTTTTTAATAACATTTGATGATGGATATTCAGGAGTATATAAGTATGCATTTCCTATTGCAAAACAATACAATATTCCTATGGCATCTTTTTTAATAAATTATGATGTTGCCCTTCCTGGTTATTATACATGGGAAGAGGCAAATGAAATGAATAATAGTGGAATAATAACTATTGCTTCACATAGCTTAAAACATTTGCAATATGATAAGGAAAAACCAGAAGACTTGCTAAAAGATGTTAATACATCATTTGAAGATTTAGATTCAAAAATGCAAAAGAAGGCAAAGAACAAAATATTTACATATCCTTATGGATTATACACAAAGGAAGAACAGGAATTACTTAATAAAAATGGAATAATACAGAATTTAACAGATAATAGAATAAATACATCAAAAAATTTAAGATTAGATGGGATTCACAGAATGTATCCATTAAATGATTCGGTTTTTAAAATATATCTAAAA
>CAZDPV010000027.1:0-20906 GCA_964507565.1 uncultured Clostridium sp. | reverse complement strand
AAATGAACCCTCCTTATTAAACTATTTTGTCTAACAATTTGGGTTCACTTCAAAAAGGCTATGCTTTTATTATTTTGTTATATCTATATAAACTCTTTCATTAGGCAAATACATTCCTAATTTATCTCTTGCTATTTCTTCAATATAATTGGTAGAGTTTAGACTATCTAATGTAGTATTTAACTCTTCTTGCTTACTTTTTGCTTCCTGTATTTGATTTGAGTATTGTCCCTTTTCAGTTGCATAAGTATTTAACATTTTTTGCTGTGAAATAAAAATGCAAATTCCATATATTGCAATGATTATTAAAATAATTCTTTTAAATACTTTTTTCATTAAAATGTTAAACCTCCAATTAAATTTTCTTTCGCATATATCTACTTGTTCTAGTACAATATCGCATAAAAGTACTATCAAAAGTTTCTTAATATTATAAACACATAAACTCAATGCAAAATTAAACAATCTATTATATATTTCTACAAAATATACAAATATCCTTTATTTTTTTACTTTTTGTTTCTTTAATTTATTTTTTTTAATTCTTTTTTCTTTGCATTTGACATTTTTATTTTTTTTGACCTCATTTTTTAATAGTTTAATGTGTCTCTTTTTATTAAAATTAGTTCTAGAAATTCTTATGATTTTTTTAATATTTATACAAATAAATAATATTGGCTTTTTAAATATATTTATAATGAATCTTATAACTGTTAATAAAATATTTTTAAAAAATGTTAAAATTTTGACATTTATTTTTATTAAATATTTACTTACAGTTAATAGGTAAATAATTCCTCCTAAAGCAAGACCAATAAATATATAAAGTCTAAGTTCACCAAAATTTAGTTTTAGTATTTCCAATATTAAAAAATACCCTACAATTATGAAAAAAATTACATCTTCTATATATGTTATTATGTTTGATGTTTTAATTGACTTTCTTAATGACCTAAAAATATCAAAAAATGCACAAATTGCAATTCCAGAAGCCATATATATTAAAAACAGCCATAACTGATTTGTTGCCATTTATTTCTCCTAAACATATTATTTAAATATTTTTCCTAATAAACCTGAAGAAGATTTTTTTTCTTGTTTTTCACTATAATTTAAATTGTTTATATTTCCTTCTATAACTACTTCTGTCGTATCAATGCTTAACTTATTTATTCTTAAGTCTTCTCCTTTTATTGTAAGCATTCCTAATTCTGTTGACAAAATGACTATTTGATCGTCAAAACTAAGTACATCACTTACTCCTGAGATAGATAACTTGTTTCTATTTTCTAGTACAATATTTTGCAAAGTGTCTTTTTTAGTACCTTGTATTTTTTCATACTGATCTGAAATCATCTTTATTCTCCCCCCCTGCTTATCCTCTATTCTCTTAATATATATTCTGGTATATTAAAAATTATTCCTCTAAATTGAGAAATAAAAACATACACAATGATGTATGCACCTAAAAGTACATTCACATTGCGTATGTTTGATTATTGTATTACTTTTGCTTAATATAAATTATAATTCCACATAAAATAATGGCAACTACTATAACAACTAAAGCTGTAATTGTTATAGCTTTTTTAGTTTGAATATTTTCCTTTTCCTCTTTTTCATATTCTTTCTGTTGTTCTAATTCTTCTGTTTTTATCTGATTAAAAAACTGTAATACTTGTTTTTTATCTAGCATAATTGTTGATAAAGTAATAATCATAGGATTTTCTTCTTCTATATATATAACATTAAAGGTATAAGTAAATAGTGGAATTCCTAAAAATAAGTTTTTCTTTCTATCTAAGAATATATTTACTAATGAATCATATTTTATATCAGTTTCTTGAAAGTTAGCATTTATTTTTATTGATTTATCGCCTAAAGATACCTTGTATGTACTATTTATTATCATAAAGACAAATAATGCTAGAAATAAACCAATACTGCTTAAAATCAAAGTTATATTGTTTCTAAATGTATATGATAATAATCCAATAATTACAAGAGTAATTGAGATAATCCATATTTTATCATTTTTAATAAAGTTTTTTACATTTGAATATATACTAGTTACATCCTGAATATTAGTAATCCTACTAAATTTTTTATTATTACATTTATTATAAACATCTTTCCACTTCATATTATACCTCTTTATATTTTATTTTGTTATTAGTCTTAATGTGTCTCTTGCAATTACAAGTTCTTCGTTTGTTGGAACAACCCATACAGGAATAGATGAATCATCAGTAGAAATTAATGCTTCTTCACTTTTTATATTGTTTCTTGCATCATCAATTTTTACTCCCATAAATTTAAGATAATCGCAAATTCCTTTTCTAACTCGTATTTGATTTTCTCCTACGCCTGCTGTAAATGTAATTACGTCTATTCCTTGCATTGATACTGCATATTTTGCAATAAATTGAGCTATTACATATTTATAATGCTCTAATGCTAATTTAGCACTTTCATTTCCTTCATCTATTGCAGATTCTATATCTCTAACATCTTTAGATACTCCGCACATTCCCCATAGTCCTGATTCCTTATTGAGCATTGAGTCTACTTCGTCAGGTGTTAAATTTTCTTTTTTCATTAGGAATGTTACTATAGAAGGGTCTAGGTCTCCTGAACGAGAACACATTGGTATTCCTGAAATTGGAGTAAGTCCCATAGAAGTTTCAACTGACTTCCCACCTTGAATTGCACAAATACTTGCGCCTTGGCCCAAATGACAGTTAACTATTTTTAATTCTTCAATTGGTTTATTCATTAATTCTGCTATTCTATGAGATACATAGTAGTGAGATGTGCCATGGAATCCATATTTACGTACTTTATACTTTTCATAATATTTATAAGGAATTGGATAAATGTATCTTTCCTCAGGTATTGTTTGATGGAAAGCTGTATCAAAAACAGCTACCATAGGCTTTCCAGGCATAAGTTCTTGGCATGCTTTAATTCCTATTAAAGAACAAGGATTATGCACAGGAGCTAGGCTAGAACATTCTTCAATACGTTTTATAACCTCATCATTTATTATAACTGATTCCTTAAAATATTCTCCACCATGGACTGTTCTATGTCCAATTGCACCGATTTCACCCAAGTTTGATATAGCAGGATAATCTTTGTTTAATAATTGCTCTATTGCAAAGTTTAGAGCTTCTTTATGATTTGAAACTGGATGTTGTAATACATATTTTTGACCATTTATTTTGTGCGTTAGAAAAGATGCTTCTCCTATTCTCTCATATGTTCCTTTTGCTATTAACTTTTCACCTTCCATATCTATTAACTGATATTTTAGTGATGAACTTCCACAATTTATTACTAATATTTTCATTATATTATTCCTTTCTTTTTATTAAATTTATATATTAAAATATACCATTATCTTTACAAATCTCTTCTGTATTTTCGGCTATTTGAAGTTCTTCATTTGTTGGAATTACCCAAACTTCTATTTTCGAATCTGGAGTGGATACTTTTGCTTCAATATTTTTACTGTTATTTAGTTCTTTATCTAATTTAACACCAAATACCTTTAAATATTCACAAATTGCTTCCCTATCTTCAATTCCTTTTTCTCCGACTCCTGCTGTAAAAGTTATAGCATCAATGCCTTGCATTGAAACTGCATATTCTGCTATTTTTTGCGCTACATCATAAATAAATATTTTCATTGCCAATTCTGATCTATGGTCACCTGCTTCTGCCTCTGCTTCTACATCTCTAAAATCTATTGAAGCACCTGATACCCCATATATACCTGATTGATTGTTTAATACTTTATTCATTTCATCTGGTGTTAAGATTTCCTTTTTCATTATATAAGTAACTACCGAAGGATCTAAATCTCCAGATCTTGTTCCCATTGGAATTCCGGCAGTTGGGGTAAATCCCATTGATGTTTCAACAGATTTTCCTTTATTTATTGCACAAATACTTGCTCCCTGACCTAAATGGCAATTTACTATTTTTAGATTTTGAATGCTTTCATTTTTCAGTTCAGCAAGTCTGTTTGAAACATAATTATGTGACATTCCATGAAAACCATATTTTCTAATTTTATATTTTTCATAGAACGTGTATGGAATTGGATATAAATATCTTTCTTTAGAAATTGTTTGATGAAATGCAGTGTCAAAGCATGCAACATTTGGCATATTAGGCAAAATTTCCATACATGCTCTTATTCCAGCTAATGCAGCTGGATTATGAAGTGGAGCGAGTGGAATGCATTCTTCAATGTGTTTTAAAACTTCTTCATTTATTAAAACAGGCTCTTTGAATTTGTCTCCACCATGAACAATTCTATGGCCTATTGCGTTTATTTTATCTACTCCTGAGATTACTCCAAATGTTTTACTTGTTAACTTACCTAGAATAATATTTAATGCCATTTCATGATTTGGAACATCCATTTCAAATTTGTGTTTTTCAGTTCCAACTTTGTGAGTTAAAAAAGCCTGGGAATCTCCTATTCTTTCAAAGTTTCCTTTCGCTAGAACTTCTTTTGTCTGTGTGTTTATTAGCTGATACTTAAGTGATGAGCTTCCTGAATTTAGAACTAGAATAATCATAAAGTTCCTCCTTGTTTAAATTTTTTTCAAAACTAATATATTTAAAATAATTTTGAACCGTATACGTTTGTTTAAATTACAATATAACTAATAATTTAAACTATATTTTGAGCTTGAACACATGTAATTGCCACAACTCCTGCAATATCCTCTGCACTACATCCCCTTGATAAATCATTTACGGGTTTAGCTAGGCCTTGGCATAATGGACCATAAGCTTCCGCATGTGCCAATCTTTGAGTTAATTTATATCCTATATTTCCTGCATCTAAGTCTGGAAACACCAAAATATTAGCCTTTCCTGCAACATTACTGCCTGGTGCTTTCATATTTGCTACTTCTGGTATTATTGCTGAATCAAGTTGTAATTCACCATCTATAAGTAGTTTGGGTGCTTTTTCATGAGCTATATTTGTAGCATTAACAACTTTTTCTGTTAGTTCAGAATGAGCACTTCCTTTAGTAGAATAAGAAAGCATTGCTATCTTAGGAATTCCACTAGGATTGACTAATTCTTTAAAAGATTTGCTTGACATTACTGCAATATCCGCTAATTGTTCAGCAGTTGGATTTTCATTCATTCCGCAATCAGAGTATATGAATACTCCATCTTCACCCAATTCAGTATCTTTTAATACCATAACAAAGAATGCAGATACTGTTTTTACTCCATTAGCTCCTTTTATAATTTGTAATGCTGGTTTTAAAGTATCTGCAGTTGGATGTATCGCCCCAGATACATATCCATCCGCATCTCCTAATTTAACCATCATAGTTGCAAAATATCTTGAATTTTCTTTAAGTATATTTTCAGCGTTTTCTAATGTCATTCCCTTTGCTTTTCTTAGTTCGTATAAGGCTTGTGTATATTCACTTAATTTTTCTGATTTTATTGGATCTATAATAGTTGCTCCAGATATATCTATATTATTGGAATCTACAGTTTTTTTTATTTCATTTTCATTACCTAATAATATTATATTAGCGAATTTTTCTTTTAAAACAATTTCAGCTCCTTTTAGTGTTCGAATATCTTCTGTTTCTGGAAGTACAATCGTCTTAATTTCTTTAAGTGCTTGTTGTTTGATTTTTTCAATAAATTTCATAAATAATACTCCTCTCTTTCAACCTTATTATATATAAAATATAGAAAAAGAGCAAGAATTTTGATATAATATTTAAAAATAAGTTTATAATATTAAAATTTTAAAAAATCAGGAGAAATGTATGGAGTTAAAATATATTGTAGATAGCACTAGCACTAATTTAAAAGAAATTTTAAGAGAGAAACTTTCAATTTCTGAAAGATTATATAAGAAAATTAAAATAAATCATATTTTTATAAATGGAATGAGATTTGATTATTTAACAAAATTATCTGTAGGAGATATTATTACTATAAATCTAGATTTTGATGAAAATAATAGTAATATCATTGCAAATAATGATATTCATTTAAATATATTGTATGAAGATGAATGGCTTCTTATTATTGATAAACCATCTGGTATACCTGTTCATCCTTCATTTAATCATTATAATGATAGCTTATCAAATGGAGTAAAATATTATTATGATATAATTGGATTGCATCAGCCAATTAGACCTGTTAATAGACTTGATAATGGTACTTCAGGAATTGTTATTTTCGCTAAAAGTGAATATATTCAAGAAAATCTAAGAAATTATATTAAAGAATATATAGCTGTAATTATAGGGCATCTTGATGGAGCCGGTACTATAGATAAGCCCATTGCTAGAAAAAAAGATAGCATTATTGAAAGATGTATATCAGACGATGGTGATAGAGCCATTACTAATTATGAGGTCGTGAAAAATATAGATAATTATATATATGAAATAGATTTGAGCGTTGTAAAGTGTAAACTTGAAACTGGTAGAACTCATCAAATAAGAGTCCACTTTGCATCCATTGGTCATCCATTGCTTGGAGATACTCTATATGGAACAGCTTCTAAGTTAATCTCAAGGCAAGCATTACATGCATATCACATACATTTTACACATCCTGTTACAAGAAAAGAAATTGATATATATTCTGAAATTCCTTATGATATAAAATCAATTATTAAATAAAAATTACATATAAAAAAACAAGTTTGTTTTACTTGCTTTTTTATTATTAGTTATAACCATCTAAAGATTTTATATAATAAGATGCATGAATTTTTTTATTAACATGGCATTAACTATCACTTATTATAATACAAAGCTTGGTGGTTCAATTTTAAATTAAATAGTAAATCTGTAAGCCGGGTTCTGTCTAGAATGGTCATTTATCTACTACATATATTGCTATATGTCTCATGCCACCAATTTTATAGAAGATAGCGAGCAACTATTAGTTCTTCTAAAGAAATCGGCGTTGCTCCAAATGGGGTTTACACGGCTGGGTGTATCACTACTCCCACGGTGAGCTCTTGCCTCGCCTTTTCACCCTTACCAAATTGCTTTGGCGGTTATTTTCTGTTGCACTTTCCTTAAGGTTTCCCTCACTTGACGTTATCAAGCATTTTTGCTCTTTGGGGCCCGGACTTTCCTCATACGCCACCTTTCGGTATTGGCTATACGCGACCATTTAATTTACTATACTTTATTTTACTATGATATTTAGGTTTTGTCAATCAGATTTTCTTATTTGATTAACAAAGTATGTTCATTTTTTAGAATTTCCCTTATATAGAAAATCGTTTAATTTAACTTATATTATATTTTTCATTGATAATTTTACTTTTTGTTTTTCAAAGTCTATTCCAATTACTTTTACCTTAACTATATCTCCAATTGATACTACATCTGATGGCTTCTTTACAAATTTATCACTCATTTCTGAGATATGTACTAGTCCATCATGTTTTACTCCTACATCAACAAATGCTCCAAAGTCTGTAATATTTCTAACAGTTCCAGTTAAAATTTGACCTTCTTTTAAATCCTCAAATTTTAAAACATCACTGCGTAATATTGGCTTAGGCATATCTTCACGAGGATCCCTTCCTGGCTTTGATAGTTCTGATATAATATCAGTTAATGTCATCTCACCAATATGTAATTCTTGAGCTATTTTAGATATATTTAAAGCTGATAACCTTATTCTAATTTCTTTTAATTTGTCTTTGTCCAAAATATCCTTTGGCTTATTTCCTATACTCTCAAGTAATTTTTCAGTTGCATCATAACTTTCCGGATGTACCGCTGTAATTTCTAATGGATTTTTTCCTTCAGGAATTCTAATAAATCCAGCGCATTGTTCATAAGCTACTTTACCCAATTTTGCTACTTTGAGTAATTGTTTTCTTTCTTTAAATTTTCCATTGTCTTCTCTGTATTTTACTATATTTTTAGCTATTCCAGAATTAATACCAGATACATAAGATAGTAGTGATGGCGTTGCAGTATTAACATCTACTCCCACTTCATTAACTGCATCTTCTACAACCCCTGCTAAACTTTCAGCTAATTGTTTTTGGTCTACATCATGTTGATATTGACCTATTCCAATTGCTTTAGGATCTATTTTAACAAACTCTGCAAGAGGATCTTGTAAACGCCTTGCTATTGAAATTGCACCTCTTAAAGATACGTTTAAATCTGGATATTCTTCTGTTGCTAATTTAGATGCCGAGTAAACAGATGCACCAGCTTCACTAACAATTGCATAATATACTTCAATTCCTAATTTTTCTTTAACCTCTTTTATTGTATCTGATACAAACATTTCAGATTCTCTTGAAGCAGTTCCATTTCCTATGGCTACCATGTTGATTTTATCTTTTACAATCAGTCTAATTAACTCTTTTTTAGAACCTTCTACATCGTTTTGAGGCTCTGTTGGATATACAACTCCTGTATCTAATACTTTTCCAGTTTCGTCAATTACAGCAAGCTTGCAACCTGTTCTATATGCTGGGTCAAATCCTAAAACAGTTAGTCCTTTTAAAGGTGCTCCTAATAACAATTGCTTAGCATTTTTTCCAAATACTTTTATTGCCTGTTCATCAGCTTTAGATGTTAAATCAGAACGTATTTCTCTATCTACTGAAGGTTCAATTAGTCTATCCCAACTATCTTGTACAGCCTCAAATAATAATTTAGCTCTTTTAGAATTGCTATGTATCATTTTGTTTTTTATTGCTTCGGTTATTTGCTCTTCAGGTTTATTTATTGATACTTTTATATACTCTTCTTTCTCTCCCCTATTTATTGCTAAAATTCTATGACTTGGTATGGTAGAGATTTTTTCTGAAAATTTATAATACATCTCATAAGATGATTTTTTTTCTGGCTTTGAAGCTACTGTTTCTATGATTCCATCTCTATAATATAACCTTTTTATTTGCTTTCTAAAATCAGGATCGTCAGATATTGTTTCTGCAATTATATCTTTTGCTCCATTTATAGCATCTTCAACTGTTTCTACTTCATCAGATAAATATTCTTTAGCTTTTTCATCTATATTTATGCTTTCGTCTTGATTTAAAATATCTTGAGCAAGAGGTTCTAAACCTTTTTGCTTTGCAATACTTGCTCGTGTTTTCTTTTTTTGTTTAAAGGGTCTATAAATATCTTCAACTTCTGCAAGAGTTGTTGCCTTCTCTATATTTGAAAGGATTTCTTCATCTAGTTTTCCTTGGTTTTCAATAGATGTTTTTACTTCATCTTTTCTTCCTTCTAAATTTCGTAAATATACAAGCCTATCATTTAAGTTACGTAAAGTTTCATCGCTTAAATTTCCTGTTACTTCTTTTCTATATCTTGCTATAAATGGAATTGTATTTCCTGAATCTATTAATTCTAAAGTTTTTTGAACTTGAGATTCCTTAATATTTAGTTCGTTTGCTATTATATTTATTATATTCATTATATTTTTGTATGAAATTTATCATACACTCCTTTTTTAAATATTTTCTAATTCCTGCATTACATTTTTATATTGCATAAAAAATACAGATTTATCATTTATTTTAGAGCTTCTTTCAAACTCTTCCATCATTATTTTTATTTTTTTATAATTTTCCTTTATATAATCTTCTTTATTATAAGAGTCTAATATAGAAGAAAAACTTTGATTAGCAGATGATAAACTTGTTGTAACATCCTGCCATTTATCACTGGAAACAAGAATCAATGAATTTATTATTGCTAGTTTTGTATTATATAAATTTATAGTAAAATTATCATCTTCATCTACAAGCTGAACATATTTAGGAATATTAGAATAAATATTATATAAATTAATTAAACAAGCTGATTTGTCTTTTGCTTTAATTGATTGAACTAATCCATCAAGTCCAATTCCAAAATTATTTATTAGTTCTTGGTTTATTCCAAATTTCTTTAAGTCCAAATTTATTGTTGGCCATGTAGAATATATATTTTCATAGGAAAAAGCAATAGCATTCCAATCTATTTGAGTAGATGAATCATTTGTTAGTGAGCTCATTTCCATTGACTGTGAAATTGTAATTTCATTTGATGAACCCGAATTTCCGCTTTGAGAATTATTACTTTGACTTGTACTTCCTCCTTGAGTTGTATTGCCTTGTCTTTCATTGTTCCCGTTTTGAGATCCACTCGTGCTACTACTTTGAGTCGTATTTTGACTAGAAGATGAGCTCTCAGAAGATTGTCCACTACTTGTTGCTTTTGAACGATCTTCATTTATGGTTTTTGTATAAACTTTATATCTGATTACTGTTATATTATTTAATTTATTCATCGATTCAATAATATTTGTATCTAAATATTTCATTTCGTCAATAATCTTTGATGATAAATTATTCGAACTTTCCTTTGATGTTGCATTTACTGACTTAATGTAAATTAGAACACTTAATAAAATTAAACAAATTACCGATAGTAAAATAATAAAATATTTTATAAATTGTTTTTTCATAAAAATACCTCTTTATTTTATTATTGGTAAAATTTAATAATTATATTCAATATTACTAATCATTTTCAAATTTTAAACTACGTGTCATAAGCATTCTTCCGGCGTCTTTAGGATTTAAGCCATTATATAATACATTATAAACCGCATTTACTATGGGCATTTCTACATTATATTTATCAGATAGTTTTTTTGCGATGTCAATATTGTCAATACTCTCTATCGTCATCCCTATCTCTTTTTTTGCTTCTTCTATTGGTAATCCTTTTCCAATTAACCTACCTGCTCTCCTATTTCTGCTTTCATCACTTGAACAGGTTAAAATCAAATCTCCAAGTCCTGATAGCCCATAAAATGTTGAAATGTTAGCTCCCATTTTTACTCCGAGACGTGCAATTTCTGCTAGCCCTCTGGTTATAAGTGCTGATTGTGCATTTGTGCCAAAATCTAGTTCAGCACAAATTCCCGCACAAAATGCAATTATATTTTTTAAGGATCCGCCTACTTCTACACCAACTATATCATTTGATTTATAAACTCTCATTGTTTCATTTGATAAAACACTAGAAATTTCTTCTAAAATTTCGTTATCACTAGAAGCCAAAATAATTGCTGTTGGAATATGTTTAGCAACTTCTGTTGCATAGCTTGGACCAGAAAGAGCGGCCACTCTTACATTTTGCAATTCTTCCTTCATAACTTTATCTAAAGTGATTAGTGTATTATCTTCGAATCCTTTAGAGCAAATTACAACTGGCTTATTTCCAACATAGTCTTTGTAACTTTTGAAAACATTTCTGGTATATTTTGACGGAGTAACATGTATTATAAAATCGCTGTCTTGAACAACAGCTTTTATGTCTGTCATACATGTTACATTGTCATTCACTATAACTTCAGGAAGATATTTGCATTTATGCTCATTATTTATTAAATTCATTTCTTCTTCCGAAAATGACCATATTTTTATTTTGTTATTAAGTTCCCCTAAGTGATTTGCTAAAGCAACACCCCAGCTTCCACTTCCTACAATTCCAATTTTTTTACTCATTTGTTCTCCCTTCCAACTTATTTTTTAAAGCTTAATTTATTTTCTTGTCCATTTGCAATTCTTTTAATATTAGCTCTATGATTATATATTACAATTAAAGCTAACAATATTCCAAAAATCACATAGTTTCCTTGTACAATAAAGTTTTGTGAAATAAATATGCAAAGGACAGGATATAGCACAGCTGCGGAAATTGATCCAAGTGATACCATTTTAGATAATGCCATCAATAAAAGTGCAAATATTAAACAAATAAGTCCTATCTCCCAGTTTGTAATTAAAAGAACTCCTAAGGCTGTGGCAACACCTTTTCCACCTTTAAATTTAAAAAATATTGGAAATGTATGTCCTATAACTACTGCAATTCCTGCTACTTGTACAAGCAAGGCTTTAGTATTATTATCTCCCTTAATTATTAACCCAACAATTATTGCAAAAACAACTGCTACTACTCCTTTTAAAATGTCACATATAAGTGTAAGAATTGCAGGTTTTTTCCCAGCAGTTCTTAATACATTTGTTGTTCCTGCATTACCACTTCCTTTTTCTCTTACATCAAATCCAGCAAATTTCTTTGTAAATATTACTGAAAAACTAATACTTCCTAATAAATATGCAATTACTGCTACTATAATAAAACTAATCATCATTTTTATCCTCTCTTTCTCTAACTAATATTTTAATTGGTGTACCTTTAAATCCAAATTCTTGTCTTAATTTATTCACTAAATACCTTTCATAAGAAAAATGAAATAATTTTTTACTGTTAACAAATACTGCAAATGTTGGTGGTCTTGTAGCTACTTGAGTCATATACAAGACTTTCAATCTTCTTCCCTTATCAGTTGGAGGTTGAACCATTGCAACTGCTTCTGCTAAAAGTTCATTTAATGCTGATGTTGGAATTCTCATTGAATTGTTATTTGAAACTTCATTTATAAGATTAAATAATTTATCAACTCTTTGTCCAGTTTTAGCAGAAATAAAAATTATTGGTGCATATGTTAGATATGATAAATCACCATAAACATCTTGAGTATATTTTTCAAGAGTTCCATTTTCTTTGTTATAGTCGTCCCATTTGTTTATTGCTATAATTACTGCTTTACCTGATTCATGAGCCTCTCCCGCTATTTTTGCATCTTGCTCAGTAACTCCATCATTTGCATCTATCATTAGAATACAAACATCTGATCTTTCTATGGCTAAACTTGTACGAAGTACACTGTATTTTTCTATTCTTTCTTCAACTTTTGAATGTCTTCTTAATCCTGCAGTATCGATAAATACATATTTCCCATACTGATTTTCGAACTCTGAATCGATTGCATCTCTTGTAGTTCCTGCTATATTACTAACTATAAGTCTATTTTCTCCTAGTATTTTATTTATTAGAGATGACTTTCCAACATTTGGTTTTCCAATTACTGCAACTTTAATTCTTTCTTGCTCTTCAGATTCATCATTATCAGGTATCTTATCATAAATAATATCAAGAACATCTCCCAAGCCTTTTGCATTAGCTGAAGATATTGGATGCGGTTCTCCAATTCCAAGATTATAAAATTCATAAACATCCTGCTCAAATTTTTTAAAGTCATCAACTTTATTACATACTAAAATTACTTCTTTTTTAGCTCTTTTTAATATTAAAGAAATTTCTTTGTCTATGCTTGTTACTCCTGTAGTAACATCTGTCATAAATATTACAATATCTGCTAGTTCTATTGCAATTTCAGCTTGAATTTTCATCTGCTCTGCAATGACATCTTCTGTTTTTTCCTCAATTCCACCGGTATCTATAAGAGTGAATTTTTTTCCCCTCCAGTTTGATTCACCATAAATTCTGTCTCTTGTAACTCCTGGTGTATCTTCTACTATAGATTTTCTTTCTCCAACTAAATAATTGAAAAATGTAGATTTTCCAACATTGGGTTTCCCTATTATTGCTACTACTGGTTTCATATTCGCCTCAACTTTCTTTTCTCTAATATTTTACTATAAATTACTTAAAATTACAATGTTTTTTGAATATAAAATATCCTATCAAGTCTATTATGCAAACTGCTGATATTACATATCCTATTTTCTCAATTACAGTACCAGTGTATTGGACTTGAACATTTCCTTCTTCATTTGTTTTTATGCAGACAAATCCATTTTCCGATTCAAAGTTTTTTATTTCTTTTCCGTTTATTCTGACCGTATATCCATGATAATAAATATAAGGTAGCTCTAGTGTAGATTCTTCAACATTAGATAGCTCAAATTCATCATATAATTTATTTTTATTTTCATTTTTTATTTCTGCTTTTCCCGAAATAATATATGTTCTGTTTTCTCTTGTTCTCAGGTATTCCATATTTTGAATTGCTTGAACTGGTAGATATTCTCGATTTACCATATATGGATCTATGGTTGTAGCTGTTATTAAATCTGTTTCATATTTATTCTCAGTTTTATAACTGTAATTATCTTGATATCTAAATGCTTTTGCTCCAGCCATCAATGTAATTATAAGTACCGCTGATATTGTAAGTTCATCTTTAATTAAATAAGATTTATCAAAGATTATCATTGCATTTATTCCACAAACTAATGCTATAAAGAATATAAAAAATCCATTTAATCGCCATGCAAATTGTATTACTCCAAGAAACTTAGGCATTAGAAACCATGGAAATAATTTAGTGCACATGAACAGTGATATAAATGCTAAGCTTAAAAACGTTGAGTATGATGATTTATATTTTTTATCTACTTTTTTAAAGCAAAATATTGTTGCTATTCCCAAAATTAAAATACCAATTCCAAATGAAAATAATAATTCATCATTTGAAAGTTCCCATTTTAGCCAGTCAAGAGGAGTGTTTGTTTCTTCCCATGCATAAGCGCCTGAGATGTGCATTCTATCTCCATCGTAAATTGTATAATTTCCATATATTTGATGTTCAACTAATGGAATCCAATAAAAGCAAGTTATTGCTAAAATAATTAGAATATCCATAAATAAATATTTCCATAAAGTAATATTTTTTATTTTTTTGAAGTTCATTAGCATATATATGATTGCAAAAATAGCAGTATATATAGTTGTAATTGTATGAGAGAGTATTAGACAAGCCCCACCAATAATTATTAAATAATGTTTTTTGTAATTTTTATCTAGTAGCTCATTTATTCCCATAAATACTAATGGAATAAATATAAAAGCTGTATACTCCCCTACTGCATTTCTTGAATATATATTAGTTAATTTATAAGGAGCTACCATATATATTAAACTTCCAATTAGCGCTGGTAATTTTCGATTTGTTATTCTTTTTATAAGAATATACATAGTTATCCCTGATAAAATTACGGTTAATACTGTAAATATTTTTATTGAAAGGATTGAAGAATTAGTAAATAATGAGATTATTATAGGTATGTATGTAGTAATTGGTCCATAAAATATATTCAGTGCATATCCAAACCCGTTCATATATTTGCTATTTATTGTTGGAGGAAATAATCCTTCACCAATTACTTGTTTAATTGCTGATACTCTGTTTATATGAATTCTAAATTCATTATAATCTGATAAAGTCATTTTAAATAATGGAAAAGTTACTATTATAGCAACTATTATAATTATAACATACGGAATAATTTTACTATTTTTTATTTTTTCTATTGTATCTTTCATTTTAACCCACCTTTTAAACTAAAATATAGCAAATAAAGTCAACTATAAGTTGACTTTATTTAAACTATTATTTATTTTGAAACTTTTTTAAAATATCATCTTTTATACTATAAAAGTATTCAAGTGAAGATTGTAGTTCTTGTTTAAATGAATTTCTTTTTACTAATTTAATTGTTATATTAAATAAACACGCAACTATTAAAACTATTAAAAGAACCTTTTTCCATACTTTACCTAACATAAATTTACCTCTCTGTTTAAGTTTATTATATCTATTTAATCAATAATTTGCAATATCCTTTTTTACCTTTTTTTAATATAAATTCTTTATCTATATTTTCATTTGAAATTTTAAATGATGTGTCTACTATTTTTTTATCATTTAATGTTATTCCACCTTGTTGTATTAGGGTTTTAGCTTGTGATTTTGATGTTGCAAAACCTGACAAAATAATTGCATCTAATATGTTTGTATTGTTATCTATTTGAACAGTTGGCATATTTTCTGCATTTTTGTTTCCAGCAAATAATGCTAGTGCAGCTTCTTCTGCTTCTTTTGCAGCTTTTTCTCCATGAACTAATTTTGTAATTTCAAAAGCGGCAACCTTTTTTGCTTCATTTATTTTTTCACCTTCAACATTTGTAAGTTTTTTTATTTCATCCATTGATAAAAATGTTAAAACTTTTAAAACGTTCTCAACATCTTTGTCATCTATATTTCTCCAGTACTGATAAAAATCATAAGCTGATGTCTTATTTTCGTCTAGCCATAATGCACCCTTTTCTGTCTTTCCCATTTTCTTACCTTCTTTTGTTGTAAGAAGTTTAAATGTTAATCCAAAAGAATCATCATGTCCTAGTTTTCTAACTAAGTTAACACCACCTATAATGTTTGACCATTGATCATTTCCGCCCATTTCCAATTTGCAACCATATTCATTATATAGATGTAAAAAATCATAAGATTGCATTAGCATATATCCCATTTCAAAAAATGTAAGTCCTGTGTCCATTCTATTTTTATAACAATCAGCAGAAAGCATTTTGTTAATAGTAAATTGTGATCCAATTTCTCTCATAAAATTTATGAAATTTAAATTTGAAAGCCAGTCAGCATTATTGACTATTATTGCAGAGTTTTCACCTTCAAAGCTAATAAATTTGCTAATTTGTTTTTTTATGCATTCAACATTATGTTGTATATCATCTCTTGAAAGCATTTTGCGCATATCGGTTTTTCCAGAAGGATCTCCAATTACTGCAGTACCTCCACCTACTAATATTATAGGTTTATGTCCATTTTTTTGCATGTATGAAGCAACCATTAGTGATACAAAGTGACCAACATGTAAGCTATCAGCAGTAGGATCTATTCCTATGTAAAAAGGAACACTTTCTTTATCTAGTAGTTTTTCCAATTCTGCTTCATCAGTTATTTGTTCTATATATCCTCTTTCTTTAAGACTATTTAATACATTCTGCATTTTTTTCTCCTTAAATTTGTTAATAAATATATTATTATTTTAGCATAGAATTAAGCATATTTCAATACTTTATAGCTTATTAAATTTTTTAATTTTGTTTAGTTTGCAATTTTATTTAATCTGTATAAATAGAAATCACATTTAAAAATTTTTTTAATTTATTTTTCAAAATTAATTAAATCTTCATATATATTTTTTTCCAGATATTCTTTGTTTTCTTCAATATTACCTCGTATTTTAGTTGCACTAATTGGAATATATTTTTCAAGTTTAACAAATTTGCCATTAAAAGCTTTTGCAACATATTTTCCATACTCCTCACATGAATAAAATGTTGTAACTGGTATTCCTTTAAACATTTCTAATAAATAATCAGTTTGAATTTTAATGCTATTTTCGTCCATTCCAAATTGTTTAGGTGGGTTCTCACCTAAAATAACACGAGTAGTAGGAAACATTTTCTTTATCCATTCTGCTCTTTGCTTTAATGGAATGTTTATTATATCTGTATCATTTATTAAAATATAAAATTCATCATTCTCATTAACTCCCTTTTTAATTAACATTTCATGTCCTTTATGTAAAGGTGCAAATTTACCAATAGTAAAACCAATTTTCATTTTATTCTGGCAATATAAAAATTATATTGCATGTCCTCCTATATACTATAATAAAAAGCTAGGATTAATACTAGCTTTTTACAAATATTTGTCTATTTTAAATTTTAGTAATTTTCTGCTTTGATTTCAAAGTATGACTTTGGATGAGAGCATACTGGGCAAATTTCTGGAGCTGAATTTCCAACTACTATATGTCCGCAATTTCTGCATTTCCAAATTCTGTCTCCATCTCTACTAAATACAACATCGTTTTTAACATTGTCTAATAGTGCTAAATATCTTGCTTCATGCTCTTTTTCTATTTTAGCTACTGAAGAGAATAAGAATGCAATTTTATCAAATCCTTCTTCTTTTGCTTCTTTAGCCATTCTGTCATACATATCTGTCCATTCATAATTTTCTCCTGCAGCAGCAGCTTTTAAATTATCCTCTGTTCCAGCAATGTCTCCGCCATTTAATAATTTAAACCAAATTTTAGCATGTTCTTTTTCATTATTAGCTGTTTCTTCAAATAGAGCAGCAATTTGCTCATATCCATCTTTTTTTGCTTTGCTTGCAAAATATGTGTATTTGTTTCTTGCTTGAGATTCTCCAGCAAAAGCTTCCATTAAATTTTTTTCTGTTTTTGATCCTTTTAATTCCATTATTTCTTTTCCTCCTTCTTGTTTTGACAAGATTTACATACTCCTTGTACTGAGATTAAGTCTGAAATATTATCTAAATCAGTTTGTTCCAGAATTGCTTTTTTTATACTATCCATATTAACTTTACACGTAAAATCAAATACCTTACCACACTCTTTGCAAATTGCATGATGGTGGTTTTCATGTATGTAATCATATTGATCTGAAAAATTAGGTATTGATATTTTTACAATGCTTCCATTATCTGAAAGTAATTTTAGATTTCTATATACTGTTCCTTTACTTGCTGTTGATCCATTTTGTTTAACTTTTAAATAAATTTCCTCAGCAGAAAGATGAGTATATGAATTTTTTAAAGTTTCTAGAATTTCCTCTCTTTGTTTAGAATACTTTATCATCTTTGTCCTCCAATAATAGGAGTCATTCCTATTATTGACTATAATATATCATATAAAATATTTATTTGCAATACATTTCATTAAAAATATTAAATTTTTTTTATTAGATATTGAAAAAATATGTAGCTTCTAAGTCAGCTTCATGTATTAGTAATGCAAATGGGTATTTAGTATATGCAAGTCCAATTGTAGAATATAATTCTTTAGGTTCAGTATATCCCATGTGCCAACGTATTGCATATTTTTCCTCAGTAGTTAGTTTAACAAATTCGCTAATCATCATTACTGATTTTTCTCCATGTCCATAAGGTATTGTATCATCTATTGCATAGTATGGAACCTTTTCCCATACTCCTAAAGCATTTTTTGCATTTCTATAATCTGTTTTGTAGTAATTAGTTTTGCATATATCATGTAGCAAAGCTGATATTCTAATTGTGTCTTCTGGAACTTTCAAATCAATTGTAGCAGAACAATTTTTGACTTTCTGTTCTAATATTTCATATACTTTTAAGCTATGTTCTAATAGTCCTTTTTCATTGCTTCCATGGAATTTAGTACTAGCTGGTGCAGTATAAAAATCTGAATTTTCCAAAAAATTTAATAGTTCATCAATTCCATCTCTGTTTGTCTCTTTTAATAGTTTTATAAATTCATCTTTCATTATATTTTCCTTTCTTGTGCTATATATTTCATTATAAATTCTATATTTTTTTCAAAAACGTTTTTAAATTCTTTTTCATCAAACATTTGATATTGGTATTGTTCTAATGGTAATTGTATTTTTTTTCTCATATCTTTCAAATATTCTATAGTAAAGTCTAGTTCTTTTTCATTTATTGAAATTTCGGAAATTTCACAACAGTCTTTTAAAATATTTACGTTTTTTTCAGGAACTTCTACTTTTAGTTCTTTACATAATAAATATCCAAAATATTTAAAGTCCTTATGTTTAAAACTCCTACTTTCCTTTTTTGAGCACTCTACTTCCTGATTATTTGTAAGAATAGCACCAACAACTTCGCCATTAGTATTTAAAATATAATGATTAGTGAAAGTGTATTCGTTCCAATAAAAATCCGTTAGTAAATGAGTAAAGTATCCTAGTACTACTGGATTATTTAGTTTTGTTTTATATTCTTCTAAAAATCTTTCTAAACTTTTATCGGAAAACTTTGTTGTATTTACATAATCCATAGGATTGCTAAAATGTGTTTTATTGTGTTCTAGAACATTTGTTAAATGTTCTGGTGTTATTATATATCCATTTTTTATATCTGGTAGTAAATTACCTAAAAGAAAACTATCTTGCTGATTATTTGGTATATTTAATTTATTTAATAATATATTTGCTGTTGCTATGTGTATTCCCCAAGATGGCATAATTTCATCTCCATTTCTTTATTACTTTTAATATTTTATATCACACTACACTATATTTTTACAATATGTTTTAAACATTATTTTTGTATTTTAGCAATAAAGAATCCTTCCATATTATTAGAAGGTAATATTTTAATTGCATTTTTTACATTGTTATTCATACTTGTAGCATTTCCTTGCACTGAATTTTTTAAATTTAAATCAATTTCAATTATTTTAACATTTAAATTTTCAATAGCCCAATTTAATATTTTTTCATCTTCTTCAAGGTTTAGTGTACATGTTGAATATACCATTGTTCCTCCAGGTTTAAGTGAATCATATGCACTTTTAAATAATTTCTTTTGTATTTTAGAAAGTTCTAATACCATCTTAGTATTCCAATTGGAGTATGTTTTATTGTTTGAGAGTATAAACCTACCTTCTCCACTGCAAGGTGTATCTAATAATACTTTATCAAACTTATTTGGATATAATTTTCCTATATCTTCCCCATTTCCATTTCTAAAGTCAACAATTTTTATTCCTTGAACATTAACATTATGTTTAAGTCTTTCAAATCTTACTTTGTCTATTTCATTTGCCAATATATATCCGCGAGTTCTCCATTAGACACGCCATTTGTGTTGTTTTACTCCCTGGTGCAGCTGTTAAATCTAAGACTTTTTCATCTTTTTCAGGATTTAATACTATTGGAGGAATCATACTTGATAAACTTTGAATATAAAACTTCCCTTCTTTGTAGAAGTCTAGCATTTGTAGTTTTTTTTCATCTGCATTTTTAATTATAAAAGCATCTTTATACCATTCCGCATTTGTATATTCAATTTCGTTTTTATCAAAATATCTTTCAAGTTCTTCTCTACCGTATTTTAGTTTTATTAACTCTAAGTGTTGTATTTCTGTCCTTACTCATTCCATTAAGTATTTTATTTGCAGTAGTATTTCCAAATTGTTTATAAAGATTTTCTAAAAAATCCATTGGTAATTTTAATTTTGCTTGTATTATTGAATTCATACTATATCCTCCTAATTATGCTGAGCATAATTATATCATAAACAAATATATTTTGATAGTTTGTAGTGTTACAATTGATGTGAAACAAAAATAAAAATTGAATAAGTGATTTAA
>CAZDPV010000026.1:0-20920 GCA_964507565.1 uncultured Clostridium sp. | reverse complement strand
CATGTGGAAGTGGGAAAAAGTATAAAAACTGTTGCGGAAAGTAGCATAAAATAAAGGAAAAGTTAAAATTAGAAAAACTAACATAGGCTTAAGTTTTATACCTTGAGCCAAAAATATTAAAAGTATGTGGTAAAATAAAGGTGTGAACAAAATAAAATGTGTTGACATCTTTTTAATTTAAAGAGGAGGTTTTTAATTATTTATCTTAACTACCACTTATAACTTAAGGGTTTGCTAGAATAATAGTAATTGTATGGGAGGATAAAATGAAAAAAATAATTGTTATTGGTTGTCCTGGAGCAGGAAAAAGTGTGTTTTCAGAAAAACTGAAAAATATTACAAAATTACCACTATATCATTTGGATATGTTGTATCATAAGAAAGATGGAACGCATATTCCAAAAGAAGAATTAGCAGAAAAATTGAAAAGTATTTTTAATGAAGAAAATTGGATTATAGATGGAAATTATCAAAGAACATTAGAAATGCGATTAAAAGAATGCGATACTGTGTTTTTATTGGATTTTCCAACAGATGTTTGCCTTGCAGGAGCAGAATCACGAATTGGTGGGAAAAGAGTTGATTTGCCTTGGATTGAAGAGAAACTTGATGACGAATTTAAAAAAAGTATTATAGATTTTGCAAAGGAAAAACTGCCACAGATATATAACTTATTAGACAAATATAAAGAAGACACAGATATTATTGTTTTCAAAACTAGAGAAGAAGCAGATAATTATATAAAAAACGAAGAAAAGAAGAGCTTTTAATAAAAAAACACTCGTACAAAACTACCATTATCAAATTTGAACTATAATGATTTATAAATCATATAAATATATGTTTACTTTTTTGAGAAAAAGATATATGCTAAATATGGTTTAAAATCGAAAGGTAGGAATTCAATATGTCTGATAGTGGACCGCAGAATTGCACAAAAGAACATGAAAATGGAATAAGTGTAGTAAATTATTTATTACATGATAAAAGTGAAAATAAAACAACAAATATAATTGGAGTTCAAATTCCAAAATTCATAGTTATACATGAAGTAAGCAAATCTTATAACTACAAATGGTGCGATATTGAGCATTATAGAAGACTTATAATGTTACATTCAACTCCAGCCAATAGAACGCTAAGAATCAATAGTAAAGAAATAGAATGTAGAAAAAAACTTAATAAGTTAATTATATATAAAAGCAATATATACAAAGACATAGAAAATGGGGACTTAATAAATATAAAAACGGGGGAGCTAATGAATCCAAAACTTGATTTTGATCAAGAAAAAAAAGGGGCGCCTCCTTATGTTGGTTGGGGGAGTACAGTTGGTTATCATTACCTTGTTAGTGATAAAAAAATATATAGATTCATACCGGATAATATTAGTACTGAACATACGGGAACAGATTATGGAAATTGTAATTCAATTGGAATAGAAAGAATAGTATGTTCAGGAACTGATTGGGATTTGGCAATACATAATCAAGCAAAATTATCTGCAACACTTATGGTTAAATGGAAAATACCTCTAAACAGGGTAGTAACGCATAAAAGAATTCAAGAATTATTTGGAGATGATAATCAAAAGAATAATCCTAAACAATGCCCAAACGCACTTTTAAACGGGTATAATGGAAACTTAAAAGATTTTTTTACAGATATAAAAAAATGTCTACTTAATTGTGACTTTTTTACAGAATGTTTCAAAACAAATAATTTAACGAAGGATGATTTGCAATTCATAACAAATGAAGTAAATAGAATAAAGCAAGAAGATAATAAAAAAATAGCAAACAGATTATTAG
This sequence comes from uncultured Clostridium sp., assembly GCA_964507565.1. Taxonomy (GTDB): domain Bacteria; phylum Bacillota; class Clostridia; order TANB77; family CAG-508; genus CAG-793. The sequence continues at coordinate 19,109 of CAZDPV010000026.1, read as the reverse complement.
AATTGAACAAATATAAAAACAACTATGAAAAATTAGAAAGGATTGCAACGTATTTTTAAACGAAATGTTGTAAAAAGGATCTTAACTTTGAAAACAAATAAATATAAACTTAATAAATTGAGACAAATAATAAACATAATAAAAACGATAAATGTAGATGATACAGAAGAATTTGATTATTTGAGAATTATATCAATTAAAAATATTAAAATAGATAAAAATGCAAAAAATATTTTATTCTTTCCAATTGTTTTAGATAAAAAGTACGTAGAAGATGGGTGGATAGAAAAAGAAATAGATTTAAAAACGCCTATAAACGAAATTATTGAAAAATTCCCACAATATACTTTTGTAATTGAAAAAGATATGGTTGATAAAATCAGATATAAATATGCAAAGTTAATCGTCGTGGACAATATTATGAACTCTGTTAATATGATATATAATTATCAAATTGAAAATAATAAATTTAAAACAATTGCAGTTACGGGAAGTGCTGGTAAAACTACAACCGTTGGAGTAATCGAGAAGGTGCTAGAAAATAAATACAATATATTAAGAATTTATAGTGACAGAATTACACCAATCGTTTTAAAATCATATATTATAAATTTCCTAAGTTCGCAGTATAATATTATTGCTTTGGAAATGGGAATATATTACGGGGATCATGTGAAAAAACTTAGTGAATTGTTAAACCCAAATGTAAGTGTTATAATAAACATTGGAACAGCACATTTAGGTAATAAAGGATTAGAATCGTGTGATAAAATTTGTATAAATAAATCATTTATTTTAAAAAATGCAGAATTAGGAATAATAAATGGAGATGATAGTCATTTAGAATTATTAAAACTAATTGATGGAAATTTGTATTATAACGAGAATAAACTGTTTAAAACAAAGTTAGGCAAATTAGAAAGGGTTTATCCAAAAGAGATAAAGGTTATAAATAATAAAATGCTAATAAAGGGGAATCTAATTGATGTTCCAGTACTAACGGAATTATCGGCATTACAATATTTAATAGCCTATAATATAGGTAAATATTTTAACATTGACGAAAAAGATATAGTTAAATCTCTTAATAACTTTAAATCAGTGGAGAACAGATTAAATAGAATAAAGATATTTGATAAAGAAGTTATTTTTGATGGAGATAGTAGTTTTAAAGAAAGAATACATCAAGTTTCAAATCATCTATATAAAGAAGCATATCTTGTATTAAGAAAATATGGAGCTACCTATTATAATGATGATTTTGCAGGCATTGGGGAGTACTTTAAAAAGTTTAATAAAGTTTATTTATTTAATGATATAAAGTACTTAAATGAACTTAAAAATTATCCTAATGTAGAAATTGTTTCTAACCATGATTTTTTAAAAAATTTAAAAGGGGAAGTATTTTATCATTATCATGATTACTACTATACTTTTGATAAAGTGAATGAAAAATATTTAAAATAATAAAATATTAGACCTAGATATGACAGTACTATATTTTGAAAGGATATAAACAATTATGAAAAACATCTTATTATTACATGGATGGGATTATGAACTGTACTCTAAAAAAACAAAAAGTGACGATGCTTGGAATGAGTATAAAGTTTTTTTAAATATGCTAAATAAGCATTATAATGTCTATACAATCAATTTCCCCGGATTTTGTGGAGAAATAGAACCTTCAAAAAAAGAATGGGACATTGAAGATTTCTCAAAATATGTTTTAAATTACATAAAAAAAATAAACATTAACTTTGATATCATTCTAGGATATTCTTTTGGTGGAGCGGTGGCAATTGACTTAGTCCAAAGATTTAATTTAAAATGTCTTTTAGTCTTGATTGCACCAGCAATAATAAGAAACGTAGGTAAAAGTAAAGATTTTATAAAAACTCCTAAGATATTTAATATACTAAGGAAAACTCTAAGAAATTTATATGTTTCATACATAATAAAAACTCCAGAGATGAAATATGGTACCCAATTTCTGAAAAATACATATCAAATAATAGTAAGAAAAAATCTAAAACAAGAATTATTAAAAATAAACCCGAAGAGAGTAATTCTTATATATGGAACAGAAGATACGGCAGTCGATCCTGAAAATATTATCAAATCATTATCTAATACTTACAAGATAAATTTAATAGAAGGTGCAAATCATGATAATATATTGACTGAAAAGGATTATATTGATAAAATAGAAAATATAATAATATCTGAAACATAAATAACATAGTAAAAATTAGGAGTATATAAAATGTTTGACATAGAAGAAAATATAAAATTAAACAATATACAAATAAAGCGAATTACTGAATTAGGTGATTCGCTTTGTATTTCAAACCTAGAAAAAGAATTACAAAAAATAGAAAATGAAGCCACTTTTCAAGACTTTTGGAATGACGCAGACAATTCAAGTAAAGTTTTATCTAGAATTACGGAACTGAAGAAAAAAATATCAAAATTTAAAAAAATTCAAAGTGATGTAATCTCTGTAGCTGATATGCTAGAATTACTAAAATTTGAAGAAGATTTAGAAATTCAAAAAGAAATTGAAAAAAGTATTATAAAAAGTCAAGAAGAAATCGATAATTTAGAAATTGAGACGTTGCTTTCAGGAAAATATGATAAAAATAATGCTATTATTACAATTCACCCAGGAGCAGGTGGAACTGAAGCTATGGATTGGGCTGAAATGCTTTATAGAATGTATACAAGATGGGCTCAGGATAATGGATTTTCTTTTGAGGAATTAGACTATTTGGAGGGGGAAGAGGCAGGACTAAAAAGTGTGACTTTTTCAATATCAGGAGATTATGCTTATGGATATATGAAATCTGAACATGGGGTACACAGATTAGTAAGAATTTCGCCTTTTGACAGTGGTGGAAGAAGACATACTTCTTTTGCTTCTGTGGAAGTACTTCCTGAAATAAATGATGATGATAAAATTTATATAAATCCTGCAGATATAAAAATGGATGTTTATCGTGCTTCTGGAGCTGGTGGGCAACATATAAATAAAACATCTTCAGCTGTTAGACTAACACATATTCCAACAGGAATTATTGTAGCATGTCAAACGCAAAGAAGCCAATTTCAAAACAAAGACTATGCAATGAAAATGCTTATATCAAAGCTTATAAATCTCAAAGAAAAACAAAATAAAGAAAAAATAGAAGATTTAAAAGGAAATCAAATGGATATTGCATGGGGAAGTCAAATACGATCTTATGTATTTTGCCCATATACTCTTGTAAAAGATCACAGAACAAATTATGAGGTTGGAGATGTACAAAAAGTTATGGATGGAAATTTGAATGGTTTTATTTTTGCATATTTAAAGCAAAATATTGTCTAATTAGTATTAGACATAATATATTATTTTGTCAAAAATTGAAATAAAAAGAATTTTTAAAATACTATTAACAAATTTAAATACTTATGATAATATTATGTTATAAAATTTACAAAGGAGGATTTTATGGAAAAGTATATTAGAAAGTTAGGAAGGGATTCACTAATAATATCTGTATTACTAATAATCATTGCAGTATTTATGGTAATAAGGCCAGCATCAACTATCAATGTAATAATTATTATGTTTGGATATGTACTAGTTGTTGACGGGCTAATTCATTTTGCATCATATTTCACTATAGTAGATGAATATAGATTCTTTAGTTATGAATTAGCACAGGCAATCATTTACATAATTCTAGGATTTGTTGTAGTATGCAATGTTTCAGCTGTTGCCGCATATTTACCAATAGTTTTAGGAATATGGATAGTACTTGAAGGCATATTTAAAATACAGATTGCTTTAAATATTAGAGATGTACGTGACACAAATTGGGGAATAATGCTATTTATGTCATTAGTATCAGTAGCACTAGGAGTTGTTCTAATATTCAAACCATTTACATCATTTGAAGTACTAATTAGAGTAGTTGGTTGTGTTCTACTAATATCTCAACTAATTGAAATTTATGACGACTTTTATATTATTTCACAAGTTGGAAAAGCAAAAAGTATGATTAAAGAAGTTATTGAAGAAGCGGAATCTACAGAAAAAAAAAGTAAATAATAAAAAATAAGAGCAATGCTTTAAAATATTGCTCTTATTTTTTTACTTTATACCCAGCTAACGGGTTGGATTCTACTGCAGAACGAACTTGCTCGTTATCCACATGAGTATAAATCTCAGTAGTAGAAATGCTTTGATGCCCTAATAATTCTTGAAGAGCTCTAATATCAACTTGTCCATACTTATACATTAAAGTTGCTGCAGTATGTCTTAATTTATGTGTGGAATACTTAGTTGTATCTAATCCAGCTTTTTGCAGTTCTCTATCTACAACATTTTCAACAGTCCTCTTACTAATACGTTGTCTTTGAGAACTCAAAAACAATGCCTTATCAGAATTTTTTGAATCTTTTTTTGCATTACTTGCACGAATTCTAAGATAATCATTTATGCTAGTTATACATGCTTTATTCAAATATATAGAACGTTCTTTATTTCCTTTACCAATAACAGTAAGCTTATAATCATCAAATTTAATATCAGTAATATTTATCCCAACTAATTCAGATAAACGTAATCCACAGTTAAGAAACAATGTAATAATCGCGAAATCTCTCTCTTTATTCTTATTTTCATCATCATTTGCAGTTATATTTAATAACTTTTCACTATCTTCTAAAGTCAAATATTTTGGAAGTCTTTTATTTAATTTAGGCGTTTCCAAATTCTGAGCGGGATTATTTCTTATTGTGTTTGTAGTAATAGTTAAATACTTAAAAAATATTCTTATTGTTGAAATCTTTCTTGCACATGTAGCTGGACCGCATTTTCGATTTATTGAAAGATAAGAAATAAAACTGTGAATATTATCTTGAGTAATTTTATCTAAATCCTGAGAACTGAGGTCATTAATCTTTATTTCGCTAAAGTTTTTACCAACAGATGGATATAACAGGTATTTCATATATCTTAAAAACATATTTAAGTCACAATTATATTGATCTACAGAATTAGGAGATTTTCTTTGATATGCTAATGCATACTCCAAGAAAGAATTTAAAAAGGTTGGATTTTCTTCAGTGTTTATCATAATATTTAAGATTCCTTTCAATAAGCAAAATTTTACTGAATTATATACCAATACTTAATAAAAATCAATTATTGTTTTTTACTCCAATTTATGGTATAATAATTATATTATTTGTACTAAACAAATAATATCGAAATACAACCTTTTTTTGCAAATGCAAGGAGGAATTACAAATGGACAGTAAAATTTGCCTTTGTTGGACGCGAAATGGCAAGAAAGGAACAAGAGAGATTGAAAGGGAGTCATTCTTTGAAATAATGGAAGGACTAAAAGATGGATTTTCAGATGATAACGATATTTCAAAGAAGTTCATTCAACTCATTCCTTACATGCTGGAAATGAAAATCAACTTTGACATCAATGAGACTAAGGACGTTCCGTTGGTGCAGTATGAAACATTATCTGGTGTAGGGGCAATCTCTATTATTCGCCACCACAAAATTGTGTGGGCCATTCTTGAAGGCTATTGCAAGTAACTACAAGCAAATAAATTACGCAAATTGTCCTAAAAAAAGAAGCCAAGCAAAATGTAAAACATTATGCTTGGCTTTCTTTAGTGCAGATAAAATATACGCTAATTCAATAAAAATAAGTGAAGATAAAGATGTATAAAAAATATAAAAATTCAAATATACAATTTAAACATCTATTTTAGGATTTATCTTTAATATCTATTTTAAAAATAACAAACAAGTGTTTACAAATGGCAAAATAATTGTTATAATAGAAACAAAAGTTTGGAGATGATTAGATGTGAATAGAATATATGCTTCAATTGATTTAAAATCTTTCTTTGCTTCAGTAGAATGTAGGCAAAGAGGACTAGATCCTTTAAAAACAAACCTTGTAGTAGCTGATAAAACAAGAACAGAAAAGACGGTATGCTTAGCAGTAACGCCATCTTTGAAATCTTATGGAATAAAAGGTAGAGCAAGACTATTCGAGGTTATTCAAAAAGTAAATGAAGTAAACTTTAATAGACGAATGAAAATTGAAAATCATCAATTTATAGGAAAATCATATTTAGATGATGAGTTAAAGTTAAATAAAGAATTGGAACTAGATTATATTATAGCTCCACCACAAATGTCAAAGTATATGAAATACAGTACAAGTATTTATAACACGTATTTAAAATATATTTCAAAAGATGATATGTTTGTCTATTCAATAGATGAAATATTCTGTGATATAACAAAATACCTAAATACATATAAAATGACTGCACAAGAGTTAGTTACAAAAATGATACAAGATGTTTATGACAAAACAGGAATAACGGCAACAGCAGGAATTGGAACAAATATGTATTTATGCAAAATTGCAATGGACATAGTTGCAAAACATAAAGAACCTAATAATATAGGTGTACGAATTGCATATTTAGATGAAATGACGTATAGAAAGGAACTTTGGAAACATAGACCATTAACAGATTTTTGGAGAGTTGGAGCAGGCTATTCTAAAAAATTAGAAGCAAATGGAATGTTTACAATGGGAGATGTTGCACGATGTTCAATAGCTAATGAGGAACTTTTATATAAACTTTTTGGAGTAAATGCAGAACTATTAATTGATCATGCTTGGGGATATGAGCCTACAAAAATTGAAGATGTAAAATCATATACTCCTAAAACAACTAGTCTTAGTTCAGGACAAGTTTTACACTGCCCATATAATTGTACTCAAACAGAGCTAATAATTAAAGAAATGGCAGATTTACTTTCTTTAAACTTAGTGTCTAAACAATTGGCTACAAATCAATTGGTTTTAACTATTGAATATGATGTTTCCAATTTAACAAATTATTCGATTAGACAATTATATAATGAAGAAATTGTAACAGATAGATATGGTAGAAAAATACCAAAACATTCTCATGGTACTTTAAACTTAGATGATTTTACTTCGTCTGCACGTATAATAATAGATTCTTTTGATACATTATATAAAAGAATTATCAATAAGAACTTGCTAGTAAGGAAATTAAATTTAACAGTTAATAATCTGCTAAATGAATCGGAAGTACCTAGAAAAGATAAATTCGAACAGGTCAATATATTTATTGACTATGAAAGACTAGATAAAGAGAAGAAAGAAAAAGACAAAAAAATAGAAGAAGAAAAGTCACTTCAGAAGGCAATTATAAAAATAAAAGACAAATATGGAAAAAATGCAATACTTAAAGGAATGAATCTTGAAAAAGACGGAACTACAATTCAAAGAAATGGAGAAATTGGAGGTCATAAAGGATAATGAAAGAAGACAATTATGAAGATATAATAAACTTAAAATACAATAAATCCACAAAGCATATTCCAATGTCAATGTATGCAAGAGCGGCACAATTCGCTCCATTTGCAGCATTAACAGGATATGATGATGCAATAGATGAAGAAGGCAGAATTGTAGATGACAGAATAAATATTGCTGAAGAAATAAAATCTGAAGTAAATGCCAATCTACAAATTATATTGGAAAAAATCGATACACATCCTAATATTGAAATAACATATTTTGTTCCAGATTCTAAAAAAGCAGGTGGAGTATATAAAACAATTTCTGATAATGTAAGAAGAATAGATGAAGTTGCTAAAATTATATATTTATATAATAAAATGAAAATCAATATATATGATATTATTGAAATAAATATTAGAGAAGAATAAAGAAAGAATTAACCCATTAGTATATATGTCTACTTTACATTAGAAGGCAAAAAAGCAAAAAGTGATGTAAAAATAGAAGACTTAGAGAAACTTGATAAGATAGTTAATAATACTTTAGATACTATTACTAAAAAGGAATTATTACTTTTAATGAAACTACAAGAAGCTGGAAAAGTTTTAGAAAATAATAAAGAAGCAGATTTGGAAATAATAAATCCTAAAGTCAATTAAAGTTAGTATAAATAATTAAATATGCTACAAATAGAGATATTAAGAAATTAGTATCTCTATTTTGCCATGTTTCAAATTCAAGTAATTATACAATTTACAAGTTATACTTAAAATACTAGTCAAAATAGATTATAAAATAATTTTAAGGTTTTTTTAAGCAACATATTATATTATAAACAAAATTTAAATAGGAGATACCAAAATTATGAAAAGAATAAAAATTATACTAGATGTCATTATGATAATACTAATGCTATTACTAATGAATTTACAAATAACAGGACTTAATATTCACGAAATTTTAGGAATTATAATATTTGCTTTGTTTATACTACATAAAGTATTAAATAAAAAATGGATTATGGCAATGTCTAAAAATATATTTAACAAAAATGTAAAAATGAAAACAAAAGTTATGTATTGGTTAGACGTGATTTTATTGATAGTACTAACAATAAATGTTTTAACTGGAATACTAATATCAAAATGTATTTTAACAAATATAACAGTAAATAATGTTGAATTAACTACACATATTCATAATATTGTTTCAATTATATCAATAGTTCTAATATCAATACATTTAGCATTTCATTTGGAAAATATAATTGCAAAAATAAAAAAATATTTTGGAAAACCAATAGGGTTTTCTAAAATAGATATAATTGTAAAAAGTGTATATACAATAATTGCTGTAACAACGGTATATATATTAGTTAAATCAATATTATTTAAAGAAAACAATAATAAAACAATGACAAATACAATTTTAAATAATACCGTAATAACTAAAAAAGAAGATGATGATGAACAAACAAATTCTAATACTACAAATTCAACTGTCATAGATATGCCAGAGAGTATAGAAGAATATCTGGGCAAATTATTTTGCACAGGCTGTGGCAGACATTGTCCATTAACGAGTCCACAATGTGGTAAAGGAATGAGCAGTCAAACTGCTAAGGTACAAGAATATAATAAAACATATAATACAAATGTTACATATAGCAGTTCAAATAATGCTAAACCAAGGATATAAGTAAAATTAATCCTAAGAGCTTACAAAGAGTTGAAAAAACAATTTAATAAGCGAACTGGTACAAATTAAAAACTAAACAGATAGTTTGCAGTGTTACAATTGATGTGAAATAAAAATAATATATTTAGTAGATAATGCAATGAAAATCAAGTCAACAGAAAGGATTTCAAACAATTACACTTGACACATACTGAAGAACAAAATATTGACATATAAACTTGAATCCTATATAATAGAGTTGGAAAAGCTAAACAATATAGAAATTAAACGAAAAAAGAAATGGAATATGTAAAAAAATGAATAAAAAAAGAACTATTATTGTTACTATTATATTTATCGCAGTATGTATAACTTCTGCAATCGGTTTCAATTTAATAAGAACTAATATGTATAAAGAAAGTATAGTTTACAGGGAAGAAACACTTAGCAAGCTAAATTGTAAAATAAGCGAAAAAAATGAAATTACAGAATATTCTGGCGTTTCAGATTGCATAATAATTCCAAACAAAATAGACGATATAGAAGTAACAAATGTATCAAAGGATGCGTTTAAGAATTGTTACAATCTTGAATATATAAAAATTGCAAAAGATAGTTCGCAAAATATTGAATCAATAGACAATTTTACAGTTGATAAGGATTTGTCAACTGATGAATATGTTACATACAAATCAACAAAAAAATATAGCCAAGCATATCAAAGTTACTTAGATGCTTCTATTGAAATAAGAAATAAAATGGAAATTATACCAAATAAATATGATGTTGAAGTAGCAGACTTCTATACTGATGAAGTGAAAAGCATATATGAAACACCAAATTTAACTAAGGAAAATATTCCAATAAAATTTGATTTAAGAGATTTAATAAATATAAAAGTAGAAGATCAATCTCCTTATGGAATTTGCTATTCGTATGCAACAATGTCTTCTATTGAAACAAACCTATCATTAACAAGAAAAGAAAATTTTGATTTTTCTGATATTCATTACGCGGTAATGACTGGTCAAGGAAAAGGTGGATGGTTTTTACCATCGACGGATGCTTATTATAAAATAGGTCCAGCCCTTGAAGAAGAATATAATAAAGAGGAATTTTTAGGTAAATATGCTAGTGGCAATTGTAGCAAATTGGAAAAGAATGTTTCAGAATGGCTTACAGATGAGAATGCATATTTATCAGAAAATGACTTAAAAGAATATCAAAATAATATTAAACAATCAGTTTCAGCACCAATAGTTTCAGTTGAAAAGACTGTAGATTTTCCATCAATATATAAACATTTTGAAAATGATGGATGGGTTCCAGACCAGGATGCCAGCACAGTTAAACAAATTAGAGATACAATTAAAACACATATACAAAATTATGGCTCGGTATGGACATATTTATCAATGGATAATTATAAAACCTATAATGGAAATACTGTTTTAAATTATAATGGCGAAGTTCAAAGTGCACATGCTGTAAGTATTGTTGGATGGGATGATAACTTTTCTAAAAATAATTTTCCCGAAGATATGAGACCAGCCACAGATGGTGCATATTTAATTTTAAATAGCTATGGAGATAATTGGGGAGAAAAAGGATATTTTTGGGCATCTTATGAGGATAGATGGGTAGAAACAAATTTACATGGAGTAGTATCAGCAAAAGAGTCATCTTCTAATATACATGTAGAATCATATACTACCAAGAGTAATTTGACAGGAAAAAATATTGACAATTCAGTAATAAAAAGAGGGGAAAACATTGACGTAAATATAGGTCTAAATTTTGATAAAGTGCTGGAAGATGAAAATCTAAAAGTTACATTTAGAAATAAAAAGATGGATTTTTCAAATATTGTAGATATATCCAAGTCAGAAATAGTTAATAACAAGGCCAATATAAAATTAAAGTTAGACACTGTAAATGCTATGCATAATGACTATATTATTCAAATAGATTATGGAGAAGAGTCAATATATGAAGAGATAGAAATAGTTAATAATACATATAGCTTCTATTTAAATGAAGATAATTCAATAACAATTTATAAATATAACGGAAGCGAAAAAGATATTATAATTCCAAAAGAGTTTTGTGGAAGAAAAGTAACCAGGATAGCAAGCGAGGCTTTTCTATATAATACAATAAATGGTATAACAATATATGATAGCGTTATAGATATTGGAGATAACATTGTTGGACCAGGAGTTACAATTTTTTCTAGTATAGGGTCTCGTGCAGAAAAATATGCAAAAGATAATAATTTGCAATTCTTAGAAATTGGAACTACTAATGTAACGGGAAATGGTTGGAATTTTGGAATAGACAATCATAAGTTAACTATAGAAGCGCAGACTGCTTTTGCAGAAGCAGAAACATTTAATAAATTTAAGAACAGCGTCTTTGAAATAACTATAAATAACACAATTACAACGTTACCAGATGAAGCATTTTCATATTATTCAAGCCTTGAAAAAATAAACTTGCCAGATAGTTTAGAAACTATAGGAGCAATAGCTTTTAAAGGATGTAATAATCTAAAAGAGATTGCAATACCATCTAAAATAACAGAAATTAGGACAGGTACATTTCGTGAATGTACTAATTTAGAGAACATAACAATGCCAGAAGGTATTACTACAATAGGTGATTACGCATTTTACAACTGCTTAAAGGTAAAGGATATTTCTTTATCAGACTCTTTAGAAAGTATAGGAGATTATGCATTTAGTAGTTGTACAAGTATTAAAAGAATATCTATACCTAACAGTGTTAAATTAATCGGAAAATATGCTTTAGGAGATTGCTTAAACTTAAAAAGTATAGACTTTAATCCAAGCATTACAGTTTTACCAGAAGGACTATTTTATGATTCATATTCGTTTACTAGTATTACATTACCAAAAGATTTAACTACAATATCTGATAAAGCATTTTCTTCTTGCGCAGGATTGCAAAATATAGAGATACCAGAAACTGTATCATATATAGGAGACAATGCATTCGAAATGTGTTCAAATCTATATAGTGTAAAGATACCAGAAAAAGTAACAAGGATAGGAAAAGAAACATTTGCATCTTGTGTAAATTTAAACAATATAGATTTATCTACTAAGATAGAAACTATTGGAGATTATGCTTTCGTGGGTTGTATTAATCTCTATAGTTTGAAACTACCAAAAACAGTAACGGAAATTGGAGAATATGCATTTTATAATACAAATGATTTGGATGTTATTGTAATTCCAGAAAAAGTTAGCAGTTTAAAGAGCAACACATTTGCAAATTCAAAAAAAGGTCTAAAAGTAATATATCTAGGAGATAAATTAACACTAGAAGAGGGAGTATTTAATGTAGAAGCAGAAGTTTCCGCTAAAGAAAATGCTGTAAATGATGTATATAATAATCCGATTAAAATGATAGATTTATTTCAGGTGGAGTATCGAGAAACTAATTCTATAACAGTAAATGAAATAAGTAATAGTTTTAAAATTACATATATAATAGACAGTAAAGAATATTTTGCGGAGAAAAATATAATTCCTATAGAAAATTTAACAGATGATATTAAAATTACAGTCAATGCGTATGCTTATGAAGACGATCCTAAGGCTTTTACAAGCAAAACATACACAGTAGGAGAAATGAAAGATTATATATTTAGATATTCAATAGATGAAAATGGAGAACTAAAAATTAAAGAATATTTTGGACCAGATGATGTGTTAACACTAAAAGATACATATTTTGGGCATAAACTCACAAAAATAAATTACAATGCATTCTATTATAGTTACATAAAGAAGATAACTCTGCCAAGTAGTATAGTGAGTATTGAATCACAAGCCTTTTGGGGATGCCCAAATCTGGAATATGTTTATATTCCAGAAAGTGTCAAAGAAATCAGTGGAGATGCGTTTAGCTTATGCACAAGCCTAAAGGAATTTACTGTTTCAAAAGATAACAACTATTATTCTGTTGATGAAAATGGATCTTTATATAATAAAAATAAAACCATTCTAATTAAGTATCCACAAGGAGCTTTAGCTAAGAAATTGGTATTGCCTGATGGAACTATTGAAGTTTCCGAAACTGCAATTCAAAATAAAAATGTAGAAGAGATAGTATTTTCAAAGACAGTTAAAAAACTTGACTATATGGCAATATACGATTATGGTAATTTAAAGAAAGTTACAATATATAAGCAAACTGATGATATAAATGACTATGCAATTGAATGGACGGAGGGTCTAACTATAAGTTGTGAAAAAGATTCAAAAGCGTATGAATTTGCTAATAAAAACTCTTTTAAAATTAACTTAATTGATTCTAAACCAGAACCAGAGCCTCAGCCAAAACCAGATGATGATGAAAACAAAAAGCAAGACGAAGAAACAAAGGAAGATACTAATCAAGAAAATCAAGTTCAAGAGCAACCAAGAAAGCCAGTGATTAAGAAAACGAATACAGTAAATACTAATACTACTATAAATAATGAAAATTCTATAAATACAACTGGAAATGTTATTGAAAATATTATAGAAAATTCAAATAATACCACAGAAAATAGTAGCATAAAAGAAAATAATATTGAAGAAAACAACTCATTAAAAGATTTGGAAGTAAATAATACAAAAATAAACAGACCATTAATTATTGTCATTATAATTAGTTCAGTCAGTGTAATAGTTATTTTAATTTTTATCAAAAAGCTAAAATAGAAGATTATATATTACTACTATTCATGAAAAGTCTGAAGAAGGTTATTATGAAAAGGCAGATTATAGTGGGAATATTATTAAATATTTTGCATTATTAAATTGGGCAAAATTTGATGTATTTAATGACTTATTAAGATATGACTTTTAGATCGTCATATAGTTTTATCACTGTGCTTATTTATTTGAAACTTTGATAATAGGAATATGATTTTATATACAGATTATATTAACTTATGCTATAATATTTAAAAGAAACGAGGTAGTATTATGAAAAATAAATATGATATGACATTAGAGCAAAATATATTTTTAGCAAAAAGAAACTTAATAGACAATATATATGCCAATGCAAGGATGGAAGGTATAAATATAACATTTCCACAAACAAAAACAATACTTGAAGGAGTAAATGTTCCAAACTTAAAAATAGATGAAATACAATGCGTTTTAAATTTAAGAGATGCATGGAAATATGTTATATCAAATATTAATGATAATTTTGATTTAGATTATATATGCAAAGTTAATGAAAATGTTTCAAGAAATGAAAGCCTAGAATGGGGAAAACTTAGAACACGGTAAAATTGAAATAACCGGAACGGCATATATACCAGAAGTGCCAATTAAATCAAAAGTAGATGAAGATATTATCAAAATATTATCAATCACAAATACAACACAAAAAGCAATTACATATATGCTATATGGTATGAGAAGTCAACTATTTTGGGATGGGAACAAAAGAACAAGCACAATTGCTGCAAACAAAATAATGATTTCTGAAGGTGCAGGAATTATTAAAGTTCCAGATAATAAATTGGAAAAATTTAATACATTACTTACAGAATTTTATAATACGAATGATATGTCTGAAATTATGCAATTTATATATGACTATTGTATTGACGGAATTGCAATGTAGATAATAGTTCGTTAGGGTGTATGAAAATATATCTCGTAAATATCCAAATATCTTAAAAGTGTATGAAGAAGTGTACTTTGAAAAAGGTATAAGTATTAGTTTGAAAGAGAGTGTTGTTAATGAAATTAGTTATAGAAAATTTAAAAAAGAGTTTTGAAAAAAAAGAAGTATTAAAAGGTATTAATTTTACTTTTGAAGAAGGCAAAATATACGGTTTATTAGGTAGAAATGGTGCTGGGAAGACAACATTATTTAATTGTTTAAATGAAGATATACAAATAGATGAAGGAAGTTTTTTTATTGAAGATGATAAAAAAAGAAATATTGAAAATAATGATATTGGATATGTTTTATCAACTCCCGTTGTTCCAGAGTTTTTAACGGGTAGTGAATTTATTAAATTCTTTTTGGAAATTAATAAAGATAAAATAAAGAATCCTAAATCTGTGGATGAATATTTTAATATGGTTAAAATATCTAAGGAAGATAGAGATTTGTTACTAAAAGATTATTCTCATGGTATGAAAAACAAAATGCAAATGCTTGTAAATATTATTGCAAATCCCAATATTATGCTTTTAGATGAGCCTTTGACTTCTTTTGATGTTGTAGTTGCTGAAGAAATGGAACAAATTTTAAAAGAATACAAAAAAAATCATATATTAATATTTTCTACCCATATTATGGAATTAGCACTTAGTTTATGTGATGAAATAGTATTATTAAATAATGGTGTGTTAACTATGGTAGAAAAAGATGAATTAAATAATGAAGAATTAAAGAGAAAAATTATTAATTTATTAAAAGGCGAAGGTGATGATAATGCTAAATAGTTTTATTTTATCGTTTAAATTAAAAAATTCATATAGAGTTAATTCAATAATATATACATTAAAACACACTCCTTTAATTAAAAAAATATTCTCATACAAATTATATAGTAATAAAGGATTAAAAACATTTGCTAATATTATTAGTGCTTTTATAGAATTCATTTCAATATTTTTTGGTAAAATCATATACTTGCTTTTATTTTATGCAACTATGGTACCATTATATAGCAATAAACCTTTAGCATTTATAAATATATTTATATTTTTAACTATTATTGGTGGATTTATGAATACATATTTGTTTAATCCATCTATGGATAAATATTATGCAATATTTTTAATGAGGTTTGATGCAAAAAAATATACTTTGTCTAATTATTATTATCAAATGATTAAAAGCATAATAGGGTTAATACCTTTCACAATTATTTTTGGTTTATTGTTTAATGTTCAGTTAGTGATATGTATAGTACTACCAATATATGTTCTATGTATAAAAAATATCTTTAATGCAATATCTTTATCGAGATATAAAACAAAAAAAACTACAAAAAATGAAAACAAATTTACTCCACTGTTATTAATACTTATGTTAATTCTTTTAACTGTTGGATATATTCCCCCAGTTTATAATATTGGTGTTGATAATCTGTTGTTTTATATAATATTTAGTATTTCAGTAATACTAGGAATTTTATCATTTATATATATTATTAAATTTAATGATTATTCAAAAATGTGTAAAGAAATAATAAAAAAAGATGAAATAATACCTAATAATAATGTATTAGAAGATAAAATGTATAAAAAGCAAATAGTCAATAATGAAATTAATACTAATAAAACAGGATATGCATATTTTAATTTCGTTTTTGTAGAAAGACATAAAAAATTACTGACTAAAGCCACAAAAAATATTTCTATTGGATTATGTGTATTTTTTTTAATAGTATCCATAATTTGTATTATATTTCCTGAAAAAAATAAAGAAATTAATTCAATATTAATTAATTCTATTCCTTACTATTTATTTGTATTATATTTTATAAATAGAGGTCAAAAAATATGCCAAACAATGTTTATGAATTGTGATCGAAGTATGTTGACATATAGATTTTATAGAGAAAAAAATGCAATACTTTCGTTATTTAGTGAAAGACTTAAAACATTAATTAAACTAAATATAATACCGGGTTTATTAATAGCAATAGGAACTGTTTTATTATTATATTTAACAGGAGGTACTAGTTTAAATATATATATAATAACATTTGTTACAATAATATCTATGTCAATATTCTTTTCGGTACACTATTTAGTTTTATATTATTTATTACAACCATATGATGTAAATTTAGAGATTAAAAATCCTCTGTTTATGAGTATATGTGGATTTACTTATTTTGTTTGCTATATGGCATCTCAAATACATATACCTACGATAATATTTGGAATATGTATGTGTATTTTTACTATAATTTATTCAATTTTATCATTGTTCTTGGCATATAAATATGCACCAACAAGATTTAAATTAAAAATATAATTTTAATACAGGTGAATGTTAGTGTAAAATATTTGTAGGCAAAATGTAAAAAGTTTGCTTACAAATATTTTTTTATAAATATATTGAAAAAACATGGTCAATCCAATACAATGTAGTTGCAAAACAAACAACGAAAGGATTGATAACCATGTTTGAAGAAATTATAACAAGTAATGAAGTAAAATTCAATGATTTAGAGAAAAAAGTTTTTAAATTTGTATGTCATTTTGGATGCTTAATATTAAAGTTGTTAATTGAATCGTATGATAGAAAGTTAATGAAAGCCAGAGATAAGAGCAAGTACAGACATAAAGGATTGCGAAAAAATACAATAAAAACAATAATGGGAGAAATTGAATATCAATTTACCTTAATGCTTGAAGATAGAAAAATTCAAGTATGGTCATATAATATTGAAACAATTATAGCAGAAAAATTTGAATCTATAATAAAAAGAGGAGTATTCTCTACAAGAATTAGGGATTATTATGATGTATATATGCTTGTTAGAACACAAAGTAAAAACATTGACAATAAAACTCTAAAAGACGCAATAATATATACAGCAAATCATAGAGAATCAGGCGAAATACTTAAGGAATGGAAAGAAGTAGTTGAAATATTAAAAGATAATAAAAAGATGCAAGAACAGTGGACAAGATATCAGCAAGACAACTTTTATACAAGTAAATGGTAAAAGCAATAATAAGGATACAGTTCCAGCTTTAGGCAAGTTATTGCTTGATAATACTGATAAAAATACTTCAAATCTTAAAATTGTATAATTTATATACAAGCAAAAATCAGTAGGGAGTAGGGTAGTAGTAATTTTTTAAAATGAGTATATTAGAAGTTTTATTATTTTAAATAAATATAATAAAAGAAATTTTATATATTGGAAATGTAAAACATGTAATCAAAATAATAATTATAAAATAAATTAAAAATAAAATTTAATAAAATATAAAAATGTAAAATTCAAAAAATAAATTTAAATTTATAATTACAAATTAAATTTACAAAATCATATTTTAAAATTATTTATGTGTAAAATTAAAAATAAGAATTTCCAAAAACGAACAAAGTTTTTAATATAAATATAACATAAATTTATTATAAATTGATTTCATAAATTTCAGTTACCATTAAAATCTATAATATTATGCAAAAATTTTCTAAATAATTAATTCCCTGTAACTTACTAGAATAATTTGTTTTTACTGGTCTCTAAAATTGTTTTTAAGACATTTTTACATTTAAAGTAACAAGTTATATGATATTATAAGTTAGATAATAGTATGACAATTTAAGAATCGAAAAATTTATATAAGTAAAATCACACAAATATTATTAAATTAGTGTTTTTAGGCATCATCAAAAAAGTGCTGAACAGGGCTAAAAAAGCGACGCACGAGAATCGCTTTTAAGGCGTTTTTATAATTTAAGCATATAGTTTTATGCCTGTAAATATAGCTAAATAAGGCATTTGAGCGATTTTATAAAATTGGAGTAAAAATTATAGAAAAGTAAAATAAAAATTTAGTTGGAATAAAATTTTAAGAAAATTTCAAGAAGATAATTTACAATTAGAAATAAAAAATTAATACTAGATATGTAATTATATAAAGTCGTAATGAAGACATATCAGAATCGATTTTAAGAAGATAAATTTAAAAAGATAGCAAGTTATATGAATAAGATATTAGAAAAGGCTTATAAAGAGCTTGTAAGTAAGGCATTGTAAGTATACCACAGGCAAAGCTTTATATTTTACCCCTCGTTGAGTCGCTTAGTCGGGCTAAAGCCACTTCTGCGCTCCTACATCTTTGTGCGTAAAACTTTGATTTCACGCAATTATATAACATACTTTTTATGGTCATTACTTTTATAGGCTCTTCCCTCACTGAAACTATATTAACACAAAAAAATTAAGAATACAATGAATTATTTAAAAATAATAAAAGCAAAAGAATTTCTTTGTACTGAACCCAAAAAATTGGACATTTTTTGATTAGGTATTAGGCTACTTGG
>CAZDPV010000025.1:5356-22356 GCA_964507565.1 uncultured Clostridium sp. | reverse complement strand
AACACTTTCAGGATTTTATAAAAAGATGTCCTACAAAAAATTTATACTATCAAAGAAACATAAAAATCTTGAATAATTACTTAAATAGGAGTATAATACTATTCATACGTTTCTGTAGCTCAGTTGGATAGAGCAGCGGTTTCCTAAACCGTTGGTCGGAGGTTCAATTCCTCTCAGGAACACCAAAAGAAAAACTAAAATCTGACTAATCATGGTCAGATTTTTTTTTTACAATAAAAATTTTGAAAAATATTCCATGAATTGTAATAAATCGTTAACATATTTTTCCTAATTATGATATTCTATAAAAAATAGTACAAAATGTTTTAAAATTAAAAAAAAAATGACAAAAATTCTAAAAAAATGAAAAAAATAATCAAAAGTTGACAAATTGCAAATAAAAGTTGGTAGAAATTTTAAAATTGCGAGTGTATAATTCTATCTGTAATAGAAATACAGGAGGTACTAAATAAAAAACAGGAGTAATTATAATGAGTTTATTTGGAGATAAAATTGTAGAATTAAGAAAGAAAAATGGATTATCACAGGAGGCATTTGCTGATAAAATGGGCGTAACAAGGCAAATGGTTTCAAAATGGGAATTAGGCACGGCTGTACCACGATCATCTAGAATTAGGAAAATGTGTGAAATATTTGGAGTATCTGCTGACGAGCTTTTACAAGATAAAAAGAAAGTTAGCAAAACAGAAAAACAAGAAGTAACACAAAAACCAGTAGCTAAATTCAAATTCAAGATGGTGTTGACGACTACAGCCGTAATTTTAATAATTTTATTTGTATTATATATATTGTATGCAATTTATAAATTTTGTATATTATCATATATTAGTAACAAAGTAAAAAAATATGAAAATCTTGATAATTATTATTGCAGAATAGTTGAATATGGAGATAATGATTTGAAAGAAGATACTAAAGTGTGGTATAAAGATGGAATCTATAAAATTGAAAGAAAAATAAAGGTAAAAGATGGATTTAATAATTATATTGATTATATAAACACATATAGTAAGATAAAAAAAGAATATATAAATGAAAATAAAAATGCTAATGAATTTGAAATTGAAAAATATATAAATAATTATCAAAATGGTAACTATTTATTTTCAAATTTTCCAGAGGAAATTAAATCAAAAAACAATTTAGTATTAAAAAGTATTATAAAACTTGATAAATGCTATCTTGAGAAAAGTGAAAAAATCTCAACTTTACACCTAAAAGATTGCATAATTCAGTTTAATAGTAATACGTTTTTGCCAATTTCTTATACTGATACTATCAGTGATAAAAGTGTTAAAGAAGGTTTTATACAAACAATAAAATACTATGAAATAAAATTAAATAGTGTAAAAGAAGAAGATATACAAGAGCCTATGGAATAAATCCATAGGCTCTTGCAGAATTGTTATAAATAAAAGAGATTAATCATATATCCGCCCATACACATAGATTTCATCGTATGTTCCTGCTTCAAATCGGAAAGTATACGTGCCAGGGTCACAATAGGTAAACTCCATATAATTTGTGCTACCACCAGAAGCGTCAAGAGAACCTAAATAATAGGAGTTACCATCAGGGGTATCAACGTAGCAAGAAACAGCACCACTGCTATTGCTGGAAGAAACACCGGCATTGATGTCAGCCCACCAATTTCCACTACCAAGGTAGCATGTAAGCTCACCATAACCGCCGGAGATACTGCCACCGCAGGACGTTAGAATATTTCCAACACTTTGCCGGGTAACAGGGGTTTCAGAGGCGGATGTTGCAACCTGGGGAGTGCTTACCAAAGCCGGTTCTTCAGCAAATGCCGAAATGGAAAATAGCGAAAGAACCAAAGCAACGGAAAGTATAACCGCAGAGATTTTTTTAAGAGCCAATTTCTTCAGATTTTTCATGAAAATACCTCCTCATGAAGTTTCTAATGTGTGTGTACGGTCGAACTAGGATGCATCCTTTATTTCTATTACCACTATATTAAGGACAAATGAAATCCCAATATAGGATAACCAAAGTATGAAAGCTACACGGTAGCTTAGTAAAAGCATTATATAAGAATTTACAGCATACAACAATGATATTGGAACAAATATGAATAGTAAGGAAGGAGCTAGAAAAAACGTGGTAAGAAATGAAGAAATAGATGTTGAAAAAAAAGAAAAAAGAAAAATACCAATATATGAAGAAAAAAATATTATAATAAATTTACAAAATAGCAAGATCGAATTTGAAAGTGAAAAAATTACCGAAATTAGATATGAGATATTAGACTATATAGAGGAGGAATTAGGATATTTTAAATTAAATAGAAACTCTATGGGATATGAATACCTAATTGAAGCAATATGTATAGTAACGGAAAATCAACTTGCAATTAAAGACTTCAATAATAATGTATATTTTAAAATTGCAAAAAAATATTCAACAGATCCAAAAAAAGTTAACTGGTGCTTAAGTAAATTAGTAGATTTAATGTACTTAAATACAGATAACGAAATAATTAAAGAATACTTTAGATTAAAATATTATGAAAAGCCATCTGCTAAAGCTTTTATAATAAGAGTAGCAAAAAACGCAAAAAGAAAAGTACATATAATAAATAACTGAGACTTGTAAATGCTGGAAAATGGACGTTTGAGGAAAAAGAAAAATAAAAATGTCGAAAAAAGTCAAAATATGTAAATGAAAAAATGAAAAATATGGAAAAAACACTTGACTATTATAAAAAAAAGGTATATAAATAGTTTATTACAAATGGTAAAAGGAGGTAAACGAAATGGAGTCACTTTACTCGACTATTGAAATCAGTAAAGCTTTAGATGATAGTAAAGAGATTATTAAGTATTATATTACAAAAGATATTTCTTATGGTCTTAAAATCACAAAACAAAGCAATAATTCAAAAGAAGAAATCACGGAAGTTGACATTCAAAACATAGTGAAAGATGAAAAAAATATCCAAAAAATATTAAATACTTTAATTGGAATTGGAAGTGATTTTACACAAATTCAATATATAATTGAAGATTATACAAAAATGCATATTTCAATAATAGCATAATATTTTTTAATTTACTAAATTCACATCACCTTAATACTAAGCAAAAGCTTAATATTAAGGTGATATATTTTATTATTAGTACTAAGACAATATATAAACAATTGAATTATAAGTGTAAAGATACTTATAAATTTCTAAAATTATTTTCTTGCATAGAATTCTAAAATATGTTATTATATAGAAGACTTTTGTAAAAGCAAGTTAACATCTAAAGAATTATATTAGGAGTAAGTATGAATGATGATGAAAAATTTATGAAAGAAGCTATTAAAGAAGCCAAAAAAGCATTTAACAAGCTAGAGGTACCTGTCGGAGCAGTTATTGTAAAGGATGAAAAAATAATTGCACGTGCATATAATGAAAAAGAGACCAAAAATGATACAACAAAACATGCAGAAATTCTAGCAATTCAAAAAGCAAGTAAAAAATTAAACTCATGGAGACTTAATGGATGCAAAATGTATGTAACATTAGAGCCTTGCAGTATGTGTGCAGGAGCCTTAATTCAGTCAAGAATTGAAAAGGTTTATATTGGGACTATGGATAATAAAACAGGAAGTTGTGGATCTGTAGTAAATCTGCTAAAGGATTACAAATTCAATCACAAAGTTGAACAAGAAAATGGGGTATGCAAAGAAGAATGTGAAAAATTATTAAAAGACTTTTTTGTGATGCTAAGAAAAACAAAAAGCAAATAAATAACATGGAGGAATGCCGAAGTGGTCATAACGGGACTGTCTCGAAAACAGATTGTTGTTGAAAAATGGCACGTGGGTTCGAATCCCACTTCCTCCGCCAAATATTCAAATTATTGAAAGGGCTATATTATAAAATATGAATAAAATAGTAAAAGAAAAGCTAAAACAAGGAGGAACATTACTTATAATAGTGATTGCATTTGTCTGTGCCTTAGCAATAATGCTTAAATATGAAAATGAAGGCGAAAAGAATATGCCATTTGTGCTTAAAGAAATATTTACAGTAAGCAGTGCGGAGGCAGAAAATAAAGCAGAAAATCCTAATAATAACAAATGGAATATGAATATAAATCAATACAACGATGTTTATATTCAATTTGAAAAGAATGAAAAATACACAAAAACTGCATATATAAAAAACATAACAATAGAAAATATAAATATTACAAATCCGGAGTTAGGAACGGTTAGTCTTTACACGCCAAATAGTACAGAAGGAAAGCTATTTTCTTATGAGGATCCTTATTTAATAAAAAACTCATTAACATATAAGGGAGCATCTATTGATAATAAAAAAACGTTAGAAGTTGCAAATCAAGGTGGAACAATTATCTTCAGAATAGTAAATAAAAATGTTTCAGAATATATCTCCAATTCAGATGATGAAATTGCTTATGACGGAACGCTGCTAAATAAAACAAATGTAAATTTAGAGAAAATAAAATTCAATATAAACTTTGATATTGTTATACAAACAGAAAACAACCAATATAGAGGAAATATCACAATGAGTTTGCCAGAAAAAGATATTGAACAAGGAGTTTCTAAAACAACAATAAATGATTTTAGTAATATAATTTTTAAGAGAGAAAATACTTGATAATATTAAAAAAATATTATATAATGCAAAAGGGTGTGAGAGTATTTCTTTATTTTAGGATATTTTCAATAAAAGCCTATGAAACTTGTCAGGTCCGGAAGGAAGCAGCAATAAGTAGATACTTTTATGTGAGGGTATCCTAAAATAAGGAAATAACTTATGCTCTTATTTTAAATATTGGAGGGGTTATGGAATATACAGCTTTATACAGAAGATTTAGACCTATGACGTTCAAGGAAATTGTAGGACAAGACCATATAACCACAACATTAAGAAACCAAGTAATTGCAAATAGAGTAGGACATGCATATCTTTTTACAGGATGCAGAGGATGTGGAAAAACATCATCTGCCAAGGTTTTAGCAAGAGCTATAAACTGCCTAAATCCTCAAAATGGAGAGCCTTGCAATGAATGCAGTGTATGCAAAGCAGCATTAGAAGGGTCGCTAACAGATATAGTAGAAATGGATGCGGCATCTAATAATAGTGTAGATGATGTTAGAGCGATACGAGATGAAGTCAATTTTCTTCCAACAATAGCTAAATATAGAGTTTATATAATTGATGAAGTGCATATGTTATCAACAGGGGCATTTAATGCATTATTAAAAACACTAGAAGAACCACCCAAACATGTAAAATTTATATTAGCGACAACAGAACCACAAAAACTTCCAGCAACAATACTTTCGAGGTGTCAAAGATTTGATTTTAGAAAAATCCCGCAAGAAGATATGGTATTAAACCTAGAAAATATTTGTAAGAAATGCGATATAAAATATACTATTGAATCACTAAATCTTATTGCAGAACTTTCTGAAGGAGCAATGAGAGATGCACAATCAATACTAGAAAGATGTGCACAAGATGGAGAAAATTCGATAGATGAAAAGAAGATAAAAGATTTAGTTGGAATTCCGGAAATGGAGTGTATTTCAGGAATTGTAGAAAAAATAATAAATTTTGATTCAGAATCAGCATTACTTGAAACTAATAAAATTATTAGTGAGGGAAAAGATGTAAGTAATTTATTATGGGAAATGATAAAATACATAAGAGATATTATGATTCTTATGGTAACAGATTCAGCTTCGAATATATATAGTAGTAATGACATAGAAAAAATGAAAGAATTATCATCAAAAACAAATGAACAAAGATTACTTAAAATAATATATGCATTGTCAGAACTTGAAAACGATATAAAATGGTCTTCGCAAAAAAACATAGTCTTCCAAGTTGGAATTTTAAAGCTATGTAGTAATGAAGGATTATCACTTGAGGAAAGAATAAAATCATTAGAAGATAACATGAAAAGTGGAAAGATAATTCTAACGAATACTGCTAAAGCAAAAGAATTATCCACAGTATCTGCACAAAAAGTGAATAACACGGTTAAAAACATATCAAAACTAGGAAATAATGAAACGCATAAAAGTGAAGACTTTTGGACAAATGTTATAGATAAATTAAAAGAAGAAAGAATGCCAATGCTATACGCAAATTTAACAACAGCGAATGCTGTTTTAATTGATGATATGACTGTTGGTATAGAATTTCCTAACGGATTGACTAGTTTTGGAAGAGGAGTAATCGAAAAACCTGAAAACATGGCTGAACTAAAAAAACTAGTTTCACTAGAATGCAAAAAAGATATGAGAATTAGACTTATAGATAAAAAAGAAAAAAAAGAAGAGAAAAATAATACAAATATAGATTTAGGAATAAATATAAATATGATAGATGAATAGGAGGAATAATTTATGTCAAGAGGAGGATTCCCAGGAGGAATGGGAGGATTTGGTGGAGTTAATATGAACCAAATAATGAAACAAGCAAAAAAAATGCAAGAGGAGATGGAAAAATCACAAGAAAATCTAGCAACTCAAACATTTGAAAGTACAACAGGGGGTGGAGCCGTATATACAAAAGTAAATGGTGCAAAAGAAATTATAGAAATTAAAATAAATAAAGAAGTTGTTGATCCAGATGATGTAGAAATGTTACAAGATTTGATTTTAACATGTGTAAACGATGCTCTTAAAAAGGCAGATACACAAGCAAATGCAGAATTCGGAAAATATAATATCCCTGGCTTAAGATAAGGAGAAAACAATGTCGTATTATTCACCATCAATAGAGAAGTTAATAGAAAGTTTTGAAAAGCTACCAAGTATAGGAAATAAAACAGCAATTAGATTAGCATTTTATATGCTTAATGCCAGTGATGATGAAGCAAATGAATTTATTAAAAGTATTCAAGATGCTAAAAAGAATTTGAAATATTGCTCAAAATGCTATAATATATCTGATTCTGATCCGTGTGAAATCTGTGCAAATCCTTCAAGAGACCAAACCAAGATTTGTGTTGTAGAAGATGTTAAAGATGTTGTTGCAATAGAGAAAATACATGAATACAAAGGATTATATCATGTATTACATGGCTCAATTTCACCAATGGATGGAATAGGACCAGAAGATATAAAAATAAAGGAACTATTAGCAAGACTAATGGACGGAACGGTTAAAGAAGTAATACTTGCAACTAATCCAAAAGTTGAAGGAGAGGCTACCGCAATGTATATATCTAAGCTTATAAAGCCGTTAGGCATAAAAACAACTAGACTTGCACATGGCATACCAGTTGGAGGAGACCTAGAATATACAGACGAATTCACATTAGGAAAAGCTTTTGAAGGAAGAACGGAACTATGAATCCGACTTGCTTTTTTGAATACTTGCCAATGCTAAATTATCCGCAAAAGCAGTAAAAAAAGCAGACAAAGTATCTAATTCATCAACGGATAAATCTTTACTAATATCAATTGCAAGCGCACTAGCAAGTAAAATTAAATTTGAAGACATAAAAATCACCTAATGCTATTCTATGCACTAGGTGATTTATAATTCCCTAAAATTGTTAAACAAATATCTCTTGTAGAATGTTTTTTTGCAAGTAATTTAGAACGAATCTTCATATGCTGTAATTCTTGCACATTAGATAATAAATCAGAAATTGTTTGCTCAGGCTCCTCATATTTTCTAATCCAAACAGCAACACCTTGCTTTTCTAAAAATTCTGCATTTTCAACTTCCTGCCCAGGAATAGGATTTATTACCACAATAGGAAGCCCAGAAGCTAAACTTTCAGTTATTGTAAGCCCTCCGGGCTTAGTAACAACTAAATCAGAAATGCTCATTAACTCAGGAACTTCATTAGTATATCCATAAACCTGAACTGATTTTGTAGCATTCTTTTCTAATACTAAATAATTAAATTTTTCTTCTATTTTTTTGTTTTTTCCAGAAATAACAATCATTTGATACTCATCTTTTAAAGCGTCAATAAAGGCACTAAGAATTTTTACAGTTTGTTCTTTTCCTAGCCCAAATTCACCACCACCAAAAAACAAAATAGTTTTTTTATTTAAATCTAAATCAAAAGAAGTTTTAATATTAGATCTATTAAAATGCTGTAAAAACCTATTAGAAAGAGGTATTCCAGTTGCAAATATTTTTTCGGCAGGAATTCCCTTTTTAATAATTTCTTTTTTCATTCCATCATGTGAAACAAAGATATAATCTATAAATTCATTACCAATTAACCACTGATCATGTGAAGCAAAATCTGTCATAATGCTAGCTAATTTACAATGGGTTTTATTATGCTTTTTTAAAATGGCTGTCATCTGAGTTCCAAATGGATGAGTTGATATCACAATATCAGGATTAAACTCTTCAAACAATTTATTTAGCTTAATGGACATTATTTTATTAGAAAACTCACTGATATGGGCAATTGGACCGTGTTCAGACAATTTGTAAATCTTTCCCCAAGCCCATGGTGCTGTTTTTGCCATAATTTTATATGAATCTGTGGTTATTTTATCAATTCCAGTATTTATATATTTAACACAATCCACCATTTTAACTTCGGCAGAAGTATAATTATCATCAATAAACTGTTTAATAGATTTTGCAGCAGATAAATGTCCACCTCCATAAGAAGCATAAAAAATTAAAATTCTCATCAATACCCCCACTTAAAAGTTTTAAATTTCTTATAAAAATATATCATAAAATTGATAATAAATCAATCGTATATTTTTTCAAATTTTGTAAAAAATAGAAAATAAAAACAAATATAAAAAAAGGAGACAGTAATGGGGAAAATAAAAAACAAAGTATACGACTGGAAAGACAGATTAAGAGATAGAAAGATGCTTACTTTAGTTATATCTATGATGATAATTATTATAACGCTTGGAATTTATGCATATAAAAAAGAAAGAAGTTATAGACAACTAGCTGAAAATGGGTACAATAATGCATTTTATCAGCTTATTGAATATGTGAATAATACAGAAAAATTATTAGCAAAAGCAACAATTTCATACAGTCCAGAGCATGGTGCAGAAACGCTAACAAGTATATGGAGAGAATCAACTTTAGCTCAAAGTTATTTAGCCAGATTGCCAATTAAGACAGAACAATTAGAAAATACACAAAAATTTTTAAATCAAGTTGGAGATTATTGCTATGCTACATCAAAAAAAGCAATAGCTGGAACAAAATTAACACAAGAAGAACTCGACAGTATAACAACATTACACAAATATAGTGTTGATTTGGAAAATACACTAAATCAGCTTGAGACAGATTTATACTCTGGAAATATAAAATGGGGCGAACTTGAAAAAAAAGGAAGTGGAGCAATATCACAAGAAGGAGACAATTTATCACAAAGTAGTTTCTCCAATATTGAAGAAGATCTACACCAATACACGGGACTAATATATGATGGAGCATATTCAGAGCATTTAACAAATTCTGATAGAATAGGACTAACTGGCGATGATAAAACGGAAGAAGAATGCATGGAAATAGCAAAGAAATTTATTGGGGAAGATAAAATCTCCGAAATAACATCAAATGGAGAATCAGATAATGCAAATATAAAATGTTATAGTTTTAATGCAAAAATTGATGAGAATAATAAATGTTGGATAACTGTTTCAAAAAAAGGTGGGCATGTAGTATCAATGGATTGCAACAGAGAAGTCACACAGGAAAATATTAAGTTAGAAGAAGCAGTACAGATAGGTAAAGAATTTTTAGAAAACAGAGAATACAAAAACATGAAAGAGACATATTATATGAATCAAAACAATGTACTCACAGTTAATTATGCATATATGCAAGAAGATGTTATTATGTATCCAGACCTAATAAAAGTTAAAATAGCACTAGATAATGGAGAAGTATTAGGAATAGAATCAACTGGATATTTAAATTCACATAAAGATATAAGAGAACTAAAAGACAAAAAAATCTCAAAAGAAGAAGCTGTAAAACTAATAAATCCTAAATTGGAAATAAAATATACAGGATTAGCAATCATTCCAACGCAGTGGAAAAGTGAAATTGAATGTTGGGAAATAAAAGGAAGAGCAGAAGACAATGATTTTATTGTGTACATTAACGTAGAAACAGGCAAAGAAGAGGACATTCTAATGATAATAGATACGCCAAATGGAACGCTTACCACATAGTAGAAAGAAGCACTTAATATTTGACACTTGTAAAATTATATTTCATATCATATAATAGTATAAAATCATAACAATAATTTGTTAGATTTAAATATTATTATTAAAAGGCAAAAAAATGAAAATTAAAGAAATTTTAAAAATTACAAATGGGGAATTGATATGCGGAGAGGAGAATACAAACTGCGAAAACTTTTCAACAGATTCAAGAAAAATTCAAAAAGGAGATGTATATATTGCATTAAAAGGAGAAAACTTTGATGGAAATACTTTTTATGAAAATGCAATCAACAATGGAGCTACAGTATGTATTTTAAGCTGTAATCCAAAAATCAAAATAGGAAATATAATTAAAGTAAAAGATACGCTAAAGGCTTTACAAGAAATTGCAAAGTATAAAAGGAGCTTATACAATATCCCAGTGATTGCAGTAACTGGAAGTGTTGGCAAAACAAGTACAAAGGATTTAATTGCATCAGTAATGTCACAAAAATATAAAGTACTAAAAACAGAAGGAAATCTAAACAATAATATAGGATTACCACTAACAATACTAAAATTAAAAGATGAAGAAGCAATGGTAATAGAAATGGGAATGAACCACTTTGGAGAAATAAGTTTACTAACTAAAATCGCAAAGCCAACACTAGCAGTAATAACAAATATCGGAACAGCACACATTGGAATTCTGGGATCAAGAGAAAATATATTAAAAGCAAAACTTGAGATTCTAGAGTCTTTACAGGGGAATACTGTAGTAATTAACAATGACAACGATTTGTTATGTGATTGGAATAAAAAGAATGATACATATAATGTTATTACTTATGGAATTAAAAACAAAGAAAGTAAATATGTTGCTGAAAATATTGAATCTTTTG
This sequence comes from uncultured Clostridium sp., assembly GCA_964507565.1. GTDB lineage: Bacteria > Bacillota > Clostridia > TANB77 > CAG-508 > CAG-793. The sequence goes on along the minus strand of CAZDPV010000025.1, from coordinate 11,266 downwards.
AAGATAAAAGCATATATACAATAAACGATAAAAAAGTAATTGTACCGGTTGGAGGAGAACACTTTGTACTAAACAGTTTATGTGCAATGGCTGTAGGAATGTATTTTAATATTCCAATGGACAAAATAATTAAAGGAATATCAACATTTGAATTAACAAAAAAGAGAATGGAGATAAATAAAACAAAATTAGGAGCAATTATAATAAATGATACATATAACGCAAACTATGATTCAATGAAAGCTGCAATAGACTACTTAGAAAAAATAGAAGGAAGAAGAAAAGTTGCAGTTTTAGGAGATATGCTTGAATTAGGAGAATACTCTGAAAGATTACATAAAGCTGTAGGTGATGAAATAAAGAACATTGATATTTTAATAACAGTGGGCAATCAAGCGAAGTTCATTGCAAAAAATGCAAAAATAAAAAATATTTTTCAATTTGACAGTAATGAAGACGCAATAAAGTGCATAAAAAACATTATAGAAAAAAATGATGCAGTATTACTTAAAGCGTCAAATTCAATGAGATTCAATGAAATAGCAGAATCTTTAAAACAATTATAAGAAAGGAAAATTGCAATGAAAAAAATAGCAGTTATATATGGTGGAATGTCCACTGAACATGATGTATCAATAATATCAGGAGGAAATATCATTAAAAACTTAGATACTAACAAATACAAGATAATCCCTATAGAAATTAGAAAAGATGGAATATGGATGGATACAAGAGGAAAAGAGATAAAAGACATAGTAAAATATCTAAAAAATATAGATGTAGTATTCCCTGTATTACACGGATTATATGGAGAAGATGGTACAATACAGGGCATGTTAGAACTTGCAAAAATTCCGTACGTTGGTTGCAAAGTATTATCATCAAGCGTATGCATGGATAAAGTATACAGTAAAATAATATTCGAAAAGGCAGGTATCAAACAGGCAAAATACATATATTTAAAAAATGAAAATGTGTATGTCAATGAAAAAATGGACGAATTAAAATTACAAAACGATGAAATTGTAAAATTAGTACAAGAAAAATTAGGATTTCCAGTGTTTGTTAAGCCATCAAATTCAGGCTCATCGGTTGGAATTACAAAAGCTAATGATGGAAAAGAGCTTATAAAATCAATAGAAGAAGCTTCTGTATATGACAAAAAGATTCTAATAGAACAAGCAATTATTGGAAAAGAGGTAGAATGTGCAGTTCTAGGAAATGAAAACCCAGAAGCATCAACTGTGGGGCAGATATTATCTGCAGAAGAATTTTACTCATATAATGCAAAATATAAAAACTCAGAATCAAAAGTAATAATTCCAGCATATATTTCAAAAGAAAAAATAGAAGAAATAAGAAAAACAGCAATCAAAGCATTTGAAGCAGTTGATGGAAAAGGATTATCACGTGTAGACTTCTTTATAAAAGAAGATACAAATGAAGTATATATAAATGAAATTAACACTATGCCAGGATTCACTGAAATTAGCATGTATCCAAAATTATGGGAGGCAAGTGGAATAAAATACAAAGAGTTATTAGATAAACTAATCGAATTAGCGTAATATCATAGGTAAAGTATTGATAAATCAACAAAAATAATGTATAATAAAGATACCCTAAAAAGGTGGAGGACAATTAAATGATTTTTAAAGATTACTATAAAATATTAGGCTTAGAATCAAACAAAGTTAACATTGATGAGATAAAAATTGCATATAGAGAAAAGGCTAAAAAATATCATCCAGATATAAACATGAATAATGACACTTCAGAAGAAATTTTTAAGGACATAAATGAAGCCTATAGGACTTTGTCAAATGAAAAGCTAAAAAGAAAGTATGATTATAATTGGAATAAATATATTGGAAAAAGAAAAAGTAATTCGAAAAAACCAGAGAAAAAAACATTTAAAGAAATTCTTATAGACATACTATTTGGAGGAATAAGTAAAAACAAAGAAAAAACTGAGAATATTCCAATTTATGGAGAAAATGTAAATACAGAGATAAGTATTTCAATAAAGGAAGCATTTTTTGGTGTAAATAAGAAACTAAAATTTAGAACAGTAGACGGAAAAGAAACATCATTTAATTTTAAAATTCCAGCAGGAATTCAAAATCACGATAAAATCAGAATAGCCGGACAAGGCAAACCAGGGAAAAATGGCGGAAAAAGTGGAGACTTATTAGTTATTATCAATATAAAAGACGATGAAAAATTAAAGTTAATAGGAAATGATTTATACACAAAAATAGATTTAAAAACATGGGAAGCAGTACTTGGGACAGAAAAGAAAATACAGATATTAGGAGAAACCTTAAATATAATAGTACCAAAATGTACGAACAGTGATGAAAACATAATCATAAAAGATAAGGGATATAAAAACCTAAATGGAAAAAGAGGGAATTTACATATAATTACTAAAATAGTAGTACCAAAAGAACCAACAAAAGAAGAAGAAGAAACATACAAAAAATTAAAAATACTAGAGCAATGAGATTTACAAAGATTGGTTGACATATTACCTAAAAAAGAGTATAATAGAAAATAGTTAACCAAGGAGAAATAAAGAAAGAGGTGTGAAAATGGCTGAAGGATTTCATGGTAAATACTTTAGTATAACTGATCCTCAAGGGGTAAATACAGTTATATACAGAGTAAATAAAACCGCTAAAGAGTATCTAAGTCAGTATCCAAAATATACGGTAGAAAGATTAGTTTCTTCAGAAGAAATAAATGGAACTGCAAAAAAGAAAACATTTTTTGTTGACTATCCGGAACCGGAAGGGGAAGATTTAGTAATTCTTTCATTTGGAGAAAATAAAGTAGTCGTTAACATGGGAAAATTAAAAGATGATAAAGTAAAGATTTCAAAATTACCAGTTCCCGTACAATTCAATACTCTTTATTCAGAGACACCAACAGAATATAAAAATTTTAAATATACACCAAATTTAAAAAGACCAATTACTATAATTGATCCAGAAACAACGGAAGAAGTTAAACCAATGGTATACTTCGATGAAAATACCAATGAAGTTAAGGGTAAATGTAAATTAAAACCATATAAATCTTATTTTACGTTTGAAATAAGAGACAAAAAAGACTAGGGGGATTTTAAATTGGAAGATACAAATAATGTAACTACAGCTTGTTATTCTTACGATACAGATGAAAGAGGTAAAGCTCAGGTTGTAAGATTTGGAATGGCAAAATTAGATGAAATGATGCCAGTTGTTGAAATAAATGCAAGGGATATAGATCCTAAAGAATTAGACAGAAATATAAGAGAACAATTAGAGAGAAACAAGAAAAGAAGAGATCAATTTAAGAAAAAAGAGCCAATAGAAAAACCAATAGACATGGATCATGAAAACTAATTGATTATTATAGGGAATTAAGTTATGCAAAACCAATGAGAAGGTAGAGGAATTATGAATAATTTAATAGTAGAATTAAAAAAACATATGGTAGCAGTAATAGTGGGTATTGTAATATGGATATTTGCAGTAATATTTTTATTATCACCAATAGCATATACAATATCTACTAGCTATGTTAATGGAGCTTTTAATGTTACAAAATTTATAGAAGACTTTTTTACAAACATGTCAAGTTTGACATCAATTGGAAAAGTCTTTAATGCGTCCTGCATAGGAATATTTGGAAAAGCAATTTTGTTTTTTACATTTTTTTATGCAATATGCGTGGGAATAGGAATATATAAAGGAAGAAAAAAAGGCGAGTATGACAAGATAGAACATGGCTCAAGTGATTGGAGCACAGGTGGAGAACAATATCGTGTTTTGAGCAAAAATAATGGACTAATATTAGCAGAAAATAATTATTTGCCATTAAATAAACTTGGAAATGTAAATGTAATGATTGTCGGAGGATCTGGATCTGGTAAAACGGCATCGTACTCAATACCAAATGCTCATCAAACATTAGGCTCATACATATTTACAGATCCCAAGGGAGAACTTTATGATAATACAGCAGGATACTTAAAAGAACAGGGATATGAAATTAAACTTTTAAATTTGGTAAATCCAGAAAGTAGTGACAGCTATAATCCAATACAACATATCCAATCAGAAATTGATGTAGACATTATAGCAAGTACAATTGTAAGAGGTCAAAAATCAGAGCAAGGAGCAGGAACAGATCCATATTGGGATAATATGTCAGAATTATTATTAAAGGCACTAATATATTATTTGTTAGCAGCAAGACCACCAGAAGAACAAAATCTAGCAAGTTGTGCAGAACTAGTAAGAGCAGCAAATTCTAATGGAAATTCAAATCTTTTATCAGAACTTATAAATAAATTACCTTATGATCATCCTGCAAGGATGAACTACAAATCAGTAGAACTAGCCTCAGACAAGACGTATAGTTCAATATTAAGTTCACTTCAATCAAAACTTGGTAAATTCGATTCAAAAGATATTGCAAGTGTAACATCTACTAATACAATAAATTTTGACGACATAGCTACTAAAAAAACAGCAGTATATGTTGTATCGTCTGATACACACACAGCATACGACTTCTTATTAACAATATTCTTTTCACAAATGATACAACAACTATATGACTTTGCGGACAAAAACGGTGGAAAACTACCAATGAAAACATTTTTTATACTAGACGAATTTGCCAATATAGGTCAAATACCAGACTTTGATAAAAAAATATCAACAAGTAGAAGCAGAGGAATATCATTTAGTGTTATATTACAGAATCTTGACCAATTAAAAGCCATATATGAAAAATCATACGAAACAATAATAGGAAACTGTGATACACATGTATTTTTAGGAAGTAACTCATTTGCAACTGTAGAGTATTTCTCAAAAGAACTTGGAGAAAAAACAATTTCACATAATAGTAAATCTGTAAACAGGGATAATATGGATGCAAGAAAGGGATTTAGCGAATCGGACCAAATTATGGCTAGAGCACTAATGACACCAGATGAACTAAGAAGACTAGATAATAATGAATGTATTATTTTGGAAAAGGGTTTAAAACCAATAAGGGCAAAAAAATTCTGGTGGTACAAAAATGCATCAATATTAAAAGACGTAAATACTACAAGGATTGATCATAATAATTTTGATGCTGGAGAACGTGGAGAATGGAGAAAATATAATCCATATAATCCATATACGGAAAATCACTCCAAAGACGAAAAAGAACAGGAATTCAAAGTCGGTTCACTAGATGATCTATTTAATGACAATGACATAGTAGAACCCAAAAGTAATGATAAAGACAAAAACAACATAGAAGAACCCCAAAATGCAATCAATCAGGAACAAAAAATAGACATAGAAGAAAAATTAGATAATATTGTAACACCAATAGCACCAGAAAAGAGCACAACAGCAGACCGAGGAGATACAATTAGTAATTCAGAAACAACCACCATAAATAGTCAGATAAACCAAGAAGAATCAGAAATAGATATTCAAAAGGAATTAGAAGCAAAATTTGATGAATTATTTGGACCAGTAGATAATAAATAAATTTTAAGATGCCATTATAAGAATGGCATCTTTTTAAATAGTAAGCTATACAAAGTATTATATATTTTATGATAACTCAGACTAATTATACATGATAAAATAAAAATCAGTTATTTAAAAAGTATGTAAAAGATATTGAGATAATATAAAAATTGTGATATAAAATAATTAAATAAATAATTAAATAAATAATTAAATAATAAATAAATAATTAAATAATAAATAAATAATTAAATAATAATTAAATAATAAATAAATAATTAAATAAATAATTAAATAAATAATTAATTAAATAAATAATTAAATAATAAATAAATAATTAAATAAATAATTAAATAATAAATAAATAATTAAATAATAATTAAAT
>CAZDPV010000025.1:4389-5256 GCA_964507565.1 uncultured Clostridium sp. | reverse complement strand
ATAATTAAATAAATAATTAAATAATAAATAAATAATTAAATAATAATTAAATAATTAAATAAATAATTAAATAATAAATAAATAATTAAATAATAATTAAATAATAAATAAATAATTAAATAAATAATTAAATAATAAATAAATAATTAAATAAATAAATAATTAAATAACAACTAACTAAATAATTAGAGAAAAGAGGAATGAAATGAATTTTGTACATATAGCGGATATACATTTTGACACACCATTTAAAACAATATCAGATAGGATGGGTATTGGAGAAGTAAGAAGGCTTGAGCAAAGAAGGGCATTTAAACAAGTAATAGACTTTATTAAAGAAAATAAAGTGGAGTATTTATTTATTTGTGGAGATTTATATGAACAACAATATATTAGAAAATCTACCATTGACTATATAAATAGACTTTTTGAAGAAATACCAAACACTAAAATTTTTATAACGCCTGGTAACCATGATCCAAATATTAAAACATCATATTATGACATATACAAATGGGCTAATAATGTAAAGATATTTAATAGTAATGTTGAAATAATCAATGAAAAAGAAGTAGATATTTATGGTTTTGGATTTGATGACTTCGAAATGAATAAAAATCAATTGGAAAATATAAATAAAATAAATAAAAATAAAATAAATATTTTAATAACTCATGGCGATATTTATACTGAATCAAAATATAATCCTATAAAATCAAATATACTAAATAAAATAGGATTTGATTATATAGCATTAGGTCATGTACATAAAAGAGATGAATATTATTCAGGCTCTTTAATTTCTTTAGGCTTTGACGAACCTGGAGAACATGGATTTATTTATGGTGAAATAAATAATAATTCAGA
>CAZDPV010000025.1:0-4289 GCA_964507565.1 uncultured Clostridium sp. | reverse complement strand
TAATAATATAAACAATAATATAAATAATAATATAAATAATAATATAAATAATAATTTAAATAATAATTTAAATAATAATTTAAATAATAATATAAACAATAATATAAATAATAATATAAATAATAATATAAATAATAATATAAATAATAATATAAATAATAATTTAAATAATAATATAAATAATAATTTAAATAATTATTCAAATAATACTATAACAAAAAAATTCATTAAAGCAGATGAAAGAGAATTTATAGAAAAAGAAATAAATATTTCCAATTATAATTCTATGGAAGAAATAATAGATGAAATAAATTCAATAAATACAAGTAAGAATTTATATAAAATTAAATTGACAGGATACAGAAATTTTGAAATAAACATAGACTTAAAAACCATCAAATCTGATATTATAAAAATAAAAGACTTTACTAAATTGAAATATCAAATTAAAGAAAACAAAAACACAATAATGGGAAATTATGTAAAGATACTAAACCATAAACTTGAAAACAATGAAATCAACCAAGATGAATATGATGATATCTTAGAAGTAATGTTAAGCTCTCTAAAAAAATAATAAATATATAAAAAAAGTATAAAATATAAGCAAAACATAAAAGATTGTCAATTAAACAACTTATCTCTTAAAAATAAATAAAAAACAGAAAAACTTAAAAGCTTTGGGAAATAACAGCATGCTAATAAAAAATAGAACAAAAAATTTGAAAAATAATCTTAAAAAATATGCATAAAAAAACAGAAAAAAGTATGAAAACAAAACTAAAAAGTGAGAACAAATAACAAATTGACACAAAGACAAAAAGATAGAATATCATTTAAAACGAAACAACACCAAAAAAATAGATAAAAAGTTAGAAGAAAACCACAAAATATTTTTAAGTTGGATTCTGAAAAAAACAACAAAAAAGGTTAACATAAACTGAAGAACAATTTAGACGCAAACTAAATATCGACAACAATGCTTCACTTAATTAGACACATCAGTCAACGAAAAAACAACAAAGAAAAACACCAAAAATAAACAGGAAAAAACACAAGACATAAAAAATAATAAATAAAATAATAAATAATAAATACAATAATAAATAATAAATAAATAAAATAATAAATAAATAAATAAATAATAAATAATAAATAAATAAATAAAATAATAAATAATAAATAAATAATAAATAAAATAATAAATAAATAATAAATAATAAATAAAATAATAAATAAAATAATAAATAAATCATAAATAAAATAATTAAATAAATAAAATAATAAATAAAATAATAAATAATAAATAAAATAATAAATAAATAATAAATAAAATAATTAAATAAATAATAAATAATAATTAAATAAATAAAATAATAAATAATAAATAATAATAAAAGAAAAAAGGAGAATAAATTGAAAATTAAAAGTATAAAAATAAATGCATACGGGAAAGTTAAAGATTTGAATATTGATTTTGATAAAATAAATATTATTTATGGAAAAAACGAAGCTGGAAAATCAACAACACTAAGTTTTCTAATAAATATGTTTTATGGAATATCCAAAAATAAAAATGGGAAAAACTTATCAGACTATGATAAATATATACCTTGGAATGAAAACGAATTTTCTGGCAAACTGGAATATCAATTAGATAATAATGAGAGATATAAGGTTTTTAGAAATTTTAATAAAAAAAATCCAGATATATTTAATGAAGCAAATGAGGATATATCAAAAAATTTTTACATAGATAAAAAAGACGGTAATCAATTCTTTTATGAGCAAACTAAGATTGATAGACAAACGGTAACTTCAACGGTTATAAGTAATCAAAAAGAAATTGAAATAGATAATTTAGAACAAAGTCAGTTAATTCAAAAAATAGCCAATTTATCTGAAACTGGAGATGAAGAAGTATCATATAAAAAAGCAATGACAAAAATGGATAAAATGCTGTTAACAGAAGTGGGAACAGAGAAAAGCCAAGACAGACCAATAAATATTTCAATGGAAAAAATAAACCAATATCAAAATAAATTAAATGAAATAAAAAAATACAAAGGTTTTGAATATATATTTGAAAAAGAAAAAAATCAAATAAAAAAAGAAATAGAAGAAGAAGAAAATAATAAAAAAATATATCAAGAAATAAAAAATGTACTAAGGAGTAATGCAGAAGAAGAAGAAAAAATAAAAATAAAAAATAGAATAATTGATGATAATAATAATAAAATTAAGTTAAATAAAACAGAAAAGTCAAAACTAGAAAAAAATAAAAACAAAAAGACTAATATTTTCATATTTACACTTATTATTCTTTTAAACATTATTAGCCTTGCTTTTTTAAAGAATAATTTAATTAAAATTATTTTAATATCAATAATACCAGTGTTTATATTATATGTTATTTTTAAAAATAAAAAATATAATTCGAATTATATAGATGCGCAGATATCTGTACTAGAAAAGAATAATAATGAATTACAAAATGAGATTATAAAATTAAAAGAAGATTTAATTGAAAAAAACAAAAAACAAAAGGAAATACTAGTAAATAAATACGGAAACAATATAAACGATTTATTTAATTCGAGTATAGAAATAATTTCAAATAATAATATAGAAACATTAAATGAATTAAAACTAAAACTACATAAAATTGAACTTGATAGGAATAATATTGAACCACAGCTAGAAGAATTGGCACAGACAGAGGAAAATCTAGAAATAGAAAACAATAATTATAAAAAATTAAATTATAAAGCCAATATTTATATGAAGGCTAAAGAAATATTAGAATTAGCATATAATGAAATGAAAAAAAATATTACTCCTAAATTTGAAAGAAACTTATCAGAAAAAATACATAAATTTTCTAGTGGAAATTATAGTAGGATTATTCTAAATGAAGGTTTAAAAGTTGAACTAGAAAATGGAAAAGTTATTTCACTAGATAGCCTAAGCGAAGGAACAATTGAACAAATATACCTTGCATTAAGACTTTCCGTAGTAGATGAACTATCATCAGAAACATTACCAATTATTCTAGACGAAGCATTTGCTTATTATGATGATGAAAGACTAAAATCTAGTTTAGATTTACTAAGAAATCTAAATAATCAAATCATAATTTTTACTTGTACGGATAGAGAAAAAATAAAGTTTGATGAAATGGGACAAGAATACAACTATATTGAGCTTTAAGGAATAATAGAAAAAAGTGGCAAATGCCACTTTTTTCTATTAAATATCTTTTGATAAATTTTTAAGCCATGCGGTTAATAATAAAAAATAAAATAGTTATGGAACAATAAAATTACAAAGATTTTCTATTCTAATTTATATATTAAATTGGATTAACATGAATTATAACTAAATATACAAAACTTAGACTGTTCAATTCTTTTTCTAGATTATCAGCAATCCTATGACTATCAAAGGTTGACAAATTTCCATCGACAAAAATAGTAATAGAAATTAAATACTTGTAGCCAACTGGAGTTGATGAAAAGTGCTCTTGCTTTTTTATTTCTGGATGATTATTTATTATGTCTAATACTTTTTTCTTAGACAAAGAATCTAAAGATTTATCCATAAGTACGTTGTAACTTTCAATAAAAATCTGAATTCCAGTGTAACAAATCCAAATTGAAATACCAATACCAACCAAACTATCAAACCAAAATATATTCAATAGACTTAGTAAAGAGGACATTAAAGTAAAAGACGTTGCAATACAATCATTTCTATGATCTTTTTTATTTGCATCTAATAAAATATTATTATATTTCTTAGCTAAACTATTAGTATAAAAATATAAAAACAATTTAACAAAAATAGTTACAAAGCATACAAGAACGAGCATCCAAGAAAACTCAAAAGTATGACCAAATATTAATCCAGAACATGAATTATAAAGCAGTTGTATAGAAACTATAATCATAGAAATACTTATAAATAGTGAAAAAATATACTCAGCTTTTCCATGCCCTAAATTATGATCATCATCATAAGGCTTACTAGCAATCTTATTTCCAATAAAAGTCATAAGGGAAGCAAAAATATCCCCAGCACTATTAGCTGCATCCGCAACCATAGACTGGCTGTGAGTCATAAATCCAATTATAGATTTTATAATAAGTAAAAAAATATTACCAACAATTCCTAAAACACCAGCTTTATTTGCCGCATTAAATCTATCCATAAAAACCTTCCATTCTATAAAAATATTTCTGAATAAAAGAAATTATACCATTTTTAAATTAAAAAGTAAATAATATTAC
>CAZDPV010000024.1:0-23761 GCA_964507565.1 uncultured Clostridium sp. | reverse complement strand
TATATAGATTTAATTTTTATATATTTTTGTTTCACATCATTGACACTTATACAACACATTTATAATATTTCTAAAAATTTTGTTGAATTTAGTAAAATTAAGTGTTATACTATTAGTAGGTATTTTTTGTATATTTTTGTTTAAAATATATATATTAAATTTAAGGAGATTAATTATATGAAAAAATTATTAAAATTTACTTTTGTGATAATTATTTCACTATTATTTTCTACATGCGTATTTGCAGGTACACCAGTTTCAAAAGGTGATGCCACAATGCATTTAGTGGAAGATCACGTTTGTGATATTGATTTTGGAAAGTATGGAAAATTTGAAAAAAAGTTATTAAATTGTGATGAAACCAACAAGACTGTTGATATTAGTCTAAATGCAACTAATAACCAAGAAGCTTTAGCTGATAAAAATGGAGAAATAGTTTTACTTATTGATTCTTCAAGAAGTATGTCAACTAATAATGTAACTGTAGGAGGTAATACCTTAACAAGAAAGCAATTAGTTTTGAATTCTGCTTCAAGTTTAGTTCAAAAACTATTAGCTACTAATAGTAATTTAAAATTTGGTGTTGTTGAATTTGCGACAAGCACTACAACCTCTGAAGAAGGAACTTCAAAAGATGCTAAAACAATTACTTCAACTCTAACAAATAATAAAACAGAAATTGCTACTGCTTTAAATACAGTTTCTACTGATACAATGGGTCCTAGAACAAATATAGAAGCAGGTTTAAAAGCCGCTGATGCACTATTATCTACATCAACTGATGCTGCTGCAAATAAATATATTATTGTATTAACTGATGCTATTCCAAATACAGCTGATGGAGTTACTATGGACACATATACTGATGCAACTGCTGTTCCTACAAAAAATGAGTTAATTGCTTTAAAAACTAAAGGAACTAATGTTATATCTTTGTTAATAAATATGACCGATGATGAAATAGCTATTTCAACAGAGTCTCCAAAGCCAACTTATAAACAAGTTGCTCAAAAAATTTTTGGTACGTCAACAAATCCAACTGCAGGTCCTGTATATTATGTTACAGATGCAGATGTTACTTCAACTGTAACTAATAATATTTATTCAGATTTGATTCCTACTAATGAATATTCTCTTACTGATATAGTAATTAAAGATTATTTTCCTACCAATATTATAGATAATTTTGATTTTGCATATTTAACTAATCCTAAAATAGGAAATGTAACTGCTAAAGTTGATACTTCAGATAATTCAATTACATGGACAATTTCAGAATTAAAGCCTGGAGAAACAGCAACTTTTAATTATAGATTAACTTTAAAAAATACATTTGATGGGGATATAGTTGGAATAAATTTACCAACAAACAAAAATGTTACTATAGATTATAAAGAAAATTCAGTTCAAGGTGCTCAAAAACAAAATGATAAATGTCCTATTATAGCACTAGATGTTGAAGCTAAAAAAGATATTCCTCAAACAGGATCTAATACAAGTTTTATAATCGGAACTCTAGTTACCGCATCAGCAATTATTGCAATAATAAGTTTTGTAAATTTAAGAAAAAATAGAATTTAAATTATAATAATAAAAAGTTGAGATTCCATTTAATAATCTCAACTTTTTTATTACTAATTGTCAAGATAAAATAAAAAGGGATGCAACCTCTATTGTTTGGTTGCACCCCTTTTCAGTTAAGTCTTGCCTTTTTTGCTACCTCTCAAAGCACTCTTGACCGCAATGGTTTTTACCCGCTTTTTGTCGTATTCTTTTTGCAAATTAGCGTACTTACGCTTATCATTTGCCATATAGGCACGAGCTTGGGCTTTAGTTAAGGGCATGATCTCACTTCTTTCTATAAAGTAATACACTTATTATAGCACGAAAAAGCTTGATATGTCAAGCTTTTTCCATACTATATGCTGTTATTCAGCTTTATAAATTATTCAGCTTTAGGAGTTTCTTCTACATTTGTAGATTCTACTGAAACTTCCTCAGATTTTACTTCTTCTGTAGCAGCTGGAACTTCTTCCTTTATTACGATTTCAGCTCTCTTTAAATCTGCTCCAATATCTTCTTTTGTCTTAGCTGATTTTCCTACTCTGTCTCTTAAATAGTAAAGTTTAGCACGTCTAGCTTTTCCTACTCTAACTACCTCTACTTTTTCTACTAATGGAGAATGTACTAAAAATGTTTTTTCTACTCCTACTCCATAAGCGACTCTTCTAACGGTAAATGTTTCATTTAATCCACCGTTTTGCTTTTTAATTATAATTCCTTCAAATACTTGAATTCTTTGTCTATTTCCTTCTTTAATTCTTTGGTGAACTTTTACTGTATCACCAACTTTAATATCAGGAATTGTGCTCTTTAATTGTTCATGTTCTATTGATTTAATAATGTCCATAATTTGGCTCCTTTCTCAATTTTAATTATTTTTTAATAATTCTTTTGCCTGATTTTTTTGTTCTTCATTTAATAACTCAGGTTTTTTTTTATATGTTGTAATTATCGATTGCTCTTTTCTCCATTTATCAATTTCTTGATGGTTTCCTGAAGTCAGAACATCTGGTACTTTTTCACCATGGAATTCTAAAGGTCTTGTATATTGTGGATATTCTAATAGTTCTTGGCTTCCACTAAATGATTCTTCTTTAGTTGAATCATTGCTTAGAACACCATCTACATACCTACTTACTGAATCAATTATACACATTGCTGGTAGTTCTCCTCCTGTAAGTACATAATCTCCTATCGAAATCTCTTCATCTACAATTTCATTTAATACTCTTTGGTCAATACCCTCATAATGTCCACACAATAAAATTATATGGGACTTTTTAGATAATTCTTTAACTTTTGATTGGTTTAATTTTTTCCCTTTTGGAGATAAATATATAACCACTGCATCTTCATCTTTAACTGATTGACATGCATCATATACCACGTCCGGCATCATTACCATCCCTGCACCTCCACCATAAGGAGTGTCATCTACATGATTGTGTTTATCTTTAGAAAAATCCCTAATATTTATTAAATTTATATCTATTATGTTTTTTTCTTTTGCTCTTTCTATAATGCTATGTTTTATTGGTTCAAACATTTCTGGAAAGAGTGTAAGCACATCGAATTTCATAATTATACCTTTCAAAATTTATTTCTAATCTATAAGACCATCTAATATGTGAACTGTAATTTTTTTAGTCTTTGTATCTATTTGTTTTATAACTTCTTTAGTAGCTGGCAATAATATTCCATTTACTGAATAAATATCATTAGCTCCAGTGTTAAATATTTCATCTAATTTTCCTAAATATTTTCCTTCATCAGTATACACATCTAGTCCAATTAAATCTTTGATATAAAATGTTCCCTCCGGAAGTGTTGGAGCATCTTTTTCATCCATTTCAATTATAGTATTTTTTAAATCTTCTACTAAATTTATATCATCTAGTCCTTTGATTTTAAGTATTACTATGTTTTTTTGATATCTCGCTTTTTCAACTTCCATACAGTTGCCATTTATATAGATGTTTTTAATTTTTTCAAAGTAATCTATATATGGTAGAACCTTTAGTTCTCCTTTTATACCAAATGTATTAACAATCTCGCCAATTTCCATTTTATTAGACATTGCTCTTGCTCCTTAATATTAGTCTACAAATTCAACTTCAACCTTTTTTTGCTCTTTTGAACCAATAGCTCTTGCTACTGTTCTAATTGATTTTGCAATTGCTCCTTGTTTTCCAATAACTTTTCCCATTTCATTTGAAGCAACTTTTATACGATAAATTTCTTTACCATTTTCCTCAGCTTTTCCAATAGAAATTTCCTCTTTATTGTCTACAAGATTTTCAATTATTGTTTGTAGTATTTGTTCCATAATCCTTGCTCCTTATACTATTTTGCTTTATTTATTAAAGCTTTTACTGTATCTGTTGGTTGAGCTCCATTTTTCATCCAAGTAGCAACTTTTTCTTTGTCTAAAACAACAGTTGCTGGATTTGTCATTGGATCAAATGTACCTAATTGTTCAATTATCTTTCCATCTCTTGCAACTCTTGAATCAGCTACTACTATATGATAGAAAGGTGCTTTTTTTGCTCCAACTCTTTGTAATCTAATTTTTACCATAGTTTTCACCTCCTAAAACTGAATAATCTATATAATTTCTATTCATATAATTAAAAATTAAAATTTAAAATCGTATGAAAATAGTCTTTATAACTACTTTAATTTATTTGCTAAGTCATTCATCTCTTCTTCAGACATTTTATCTAAATTCATTTTTTTCATCATCTTTTTCATGCGTGGATCCATATTTCCTGATTTTACTTTTTTCATCATGTTTTGAGTTAATTCAAATGATTTCATGAATTTATTTATATCAGAAACTTGCGTTCCACTACCATTTGCAATTCTTATTCTTCTTGATGCATTTAATAACTTAGTATTTTCTCTTTCTGCATTTGTCATTGAACAAATTATTGCTTCTATTCTTTCAAATTCTTTATCATCAACATTTACATTATAGTTGTTCATTCCTGGTATCATTTTTAATATTGATGAAAATGAACCCATTTTCTTTACCTGTTTTAATTGTGCAAGATAATCATTCAAATCTAGTTCTTTATTTTTTCTTAGCTTTTTTTCTAGCTTAGCAGCTTCTTCCTCATCAAATTGGTCTTCAGCCTGTTCTATAATTGAAAGTACATCTCCCATACCAAGTATTCTTGATACCATTCTATCAGGATGAAATTCTTCTATTTCATTAAGTTTTTCACCTGTTCCAATGAACTTTATTGGTTTTCCAGTAACTTTCTTTACAGATATTGCCGCTCCACCACGTGTATCACCATCTAGTTTTGTAAGGATTACTCCATCGATTCCTAAATCTTCATTGAATTTACTTGCAATGTTTACTGCTTCCTGTCCTGTCATGGAATCTACAACCAATAATATCTCATGAGGTCTTAAGTTTAATTTTAGATTTTTTAATTCTTGCATAAGAGTTTCATCGATTTGAAGTCTTCCTGCTGTATCTATTATTACTACATCATTCAATTTACTAATTGCAATTTCTTTTGCTTGCTTAGCTATTTTTACAACGTCTTTTTCATTTTCATTAGCATATACAGGTATTCCCAGCTGCATTCCAACTACTTGAAGCTGCTTAATTGCTGCTGGTCTATATACATCACATGCTACCAATAATGGATTTTTTCCTTGCTTACGAATTAAATTCGCAAGCTTTCCTGCCGTTGTAGTTTTTCCCGAACCTTGAAGACCTACTAACATAATAACCGTTGGTGGGTTAGGAGTATAGGCAATTTTGCTATCAGTTCCACCTAAGAGTTCAACTAACTCATCTTTTACTATTTTAACAACTTGTTGCCCTGGAGTTAATGATTTTAGAACATCTTGCCCTAATGCTTTGTCATGAATATTATTAACAAATTCTTTTACGACTTTATAGTTAACATCTGCTTCTAGTAATGCCAATTTTACTTCTCTTAGCATTTCATTCAAGTCAGATTCTGTTATTCTTGCTTTTCCTCTTAGTTTTCTTGTAAAAGCTTGAAGCTTTTCAGATAATCCTTCAAAAGCCATCGTTTGTTCCTCCTTGCAATTTTGGTTATAAATTCTCTCTATTTCATTTGATTATTTAGGTGATATTTGATTGTCTAAGCAATACAACTTAATTCTTTTTGCACTTCACTTAATATTTTTTCAACTTTTCTGTCTGATAAATCATCTTGTATTTTGCTTAGTTGAGTTAATACTAATTGAATAGTTTGCTCATTTTCTTGCGTCTTTTTCATGATTCTTAGCTTTTCTTCGTATTCAAAAAGCTTAGTTTCCCCTTTCTTGATTATGTCTCTTACACCTTGCCTCGAAATTTTGTTATTCTCTGCAATTTCAGATAGTGATAAATCTTCATTATAATAATCATTCAATACTTTATATTGTTTTGTTGTTAAGAGTCTGCCATAAATTTGCCACAACATACTAATTTGTACATGTTTATCCATGTTTCATGCTCCTTTTTTTGATTTTTATATGATTTTATCAATTTTCTTTGATGTAAAGCATATATACTTTACACCTTTTTTATAAAAAAGTCAAGTGTTTATCTATATTTTCAATAAAAAAGAGACCTTTTTTGCTGTTTTACACAAATTTTACATTGACTCAGATTTTAATTTAAAGTATAATAAATTCAAATTTGGTATAAAAAAATGTTTTTTAAAGATAATTTGATATTTAATAATTTATTTTGATTGAGAGGAGTTTTTATGAATAAAAAAGTTGCTATTGAAATTGTAGAAAAATTAAAAGAAGTATATCCAGATGCAAAGTGCAGTTTAGATTTTAAAACTCCTTTTGAAATGCTTGTTGCTGTATGTTTATCTGCACAATGCACCGATGAAAGAGTTAATAAGACTACTCCATCTATTTTTAGTAAATATGATACCCCTTTGGATTTTGCAAATGCTGATTTATATGATTTAGAAAATCTTGTTCATCCATGTGGTTTTTATAAAAATAAAGCTAAAAATCTTAAGTCTGCCGGAGAGAAAATAGTTGCAGATTTTGGAGGCATAGTTCCCCAAACAATGGATGAACTAATGACCATTCCTGGAGTTGGACGAAAAAGTGCAAATGTTATTATGTTAGAAGCATTTAATAATCCTCAGGGAATTGCAGTTGATACTCACTGTAAAAGAATATCTAATAGAATAGGATTTTCAAAAGAACTTGAACCTACTAAAATAGAAAAAGATTTGTGTAAAATAATTCCTAGAGAGTTTTGGAAAGATGTTAATCATATTTTTATTTGGCATGGTAGAAAAATATGTTCTTCTCAAAATCCAAAATGTGCAATTTGTCCAGTAAAAAACTACTGTGAATTTTATAAAAATCATTGACAAACAGTTTTATAAAATATATATTTGTACCAATGGTTTATAGAAAAATCATAAAAATTTTTAGAAAGGATTTTTAAAATGAAAAAATTAAAATTATTAGTTATTACTTTAATTACTATTTTAAGCATTTGCTCATTTTCTTTTGCTAGCAGTGAACCAGTTGTAACATCTGAGACACCTAGCAAAAATGTTGTAAGTAATGAATTAAATCAAAATGCTTCATCTACTTCTAACAGCGTAGAAAATAACATAGTAAATTCAGATTTGTATAACTGTTCAATGTCTTTTTCTTCTAATCAAGTTATTGACGGTAATGCTTTTATCTGTTCTGCTGACGTTACTGTTAATAATGTTATTAACGGAAATGCTTTTGTTATTGGTAAAAATGTTACAATTGACTCTGGTTCATACATTTATGGAGACCTTTTTGTATGTGCTGAAAATTTGATAATAAAAGGAAACTCTGCAATTTCAGATTTATATGCAGTATGTAAAAGTTTTTCTTTAGATCAAAAGGCTTATATATCAAGAGATTTAAAGGTATGTGCACAAAGTGCTAATTTTGCTGGATTAGTTGGTAGAGATGCTGGAATATTTACTAAAGACCTTACAGTTGATACAACTTCTGCAAAAATTGGAAATAATTTATCATATTCAAGCTCTAACACAATTAGCGGATTAGAAAGCATAGTTGGAGGCAATGTAAATTATTCTCAGTTTAAAGAAAACACACTTTCAAAATCAGATATTATTCGCTTAAGTGCAATAAAATATATTAAGAGTATAACTACAGAACTTTTATTAGTTGTTATTATATCTCTAATCTTTATATTTTTAACAAAGAAATTACCTAATAAATTCGCATCTGCATTGATGAGCCATCCATTATCTATATTCTTATATGGTTTTGTTGGAATGTTTGTAATAATGTTTGCTAGTATTTTATTGGCTGTTACTATTATTGGAATACCAATTAGTATTTGTCTTATAGTTCTACTTATTGTTTTATTTAGCATAGCTAGAATAGTTACAATAGTAGGTCTTGCAAAATTGATATCAAATAATAATAAAAAAGGAAATGGATATACAGTAGCATTTGTTGCATTACTTTCTGCAGTTCTATGGATATTAGGGAACATTCCTTTTGTTGGAGGATTGGTTTCATTTATAGTTAATATGTATGGATTAGGATTGATTTTCTATTTAATAGTAAATTGTTTTAAGTCTAAAAATAGCAATAAATTAAATAATGTTAACACTGAATCTAAAGCAAATTTAAAAGAAGTCAATTTGGTAGAAACAACTTCTAGTGAAGATAGCTCATCAGACACAAATACTGAGAAGGATACATCTTCTAATATACATTCGGAGAATGATAAATCTTCAGATGCCAAAATTGATGAAAATAAATCTTCAGATACGTCTTCTAAAGAAGATAAATAAACTTTTGTATATTGCAATATATATATAAATTTATTCTAAAGTTATTAAAAAACCAAACTTTCAAAGTTTGGTTTTTTTATTTTGTATAGTCAGCAATTTTTATTTTTTTATTATCTATTTTGTAGCTACTTTTATTTTTGCTATTTTAGTTATTATATTTTATACTCATCTTTTGAATAATTTAATTTTAATAATTTCATTATCTCAACAATAATAATTGGTAAAAATATCAGAATTACACATTCAATAATTTTTTCAGTTGGAAGCATAATTATTCCAAATAAATTACGTAAGTTTGGAATCGCTAGTACTATTAGCATTAACAAACTCGATACTAATATGGATAGAATTAGCGTTTTATTTCCCCCTATGCCAGTCTTGAATATTGATTTTTTATTATTCCTTATATTAAAAATATGAATTAGTTCTGCAAATGCTATAACTATGAAAGCCATTGTTTGACCTATTTCTAATTTAATCTCTGGTATTGTTAACTGTGGATACTTTTCTCTCATACTTAATAGAATACTATCATTTGATGATAGTCCTAAAATAAATGCTACAAGTGTTATTATGCCAATCATTATCCCCTGATATATTATTCTCCATATCATGCCTTTTGTGAAGATTCCTTTGTTTCTATTTGGTTTTCTTTTCATTATATCTTTTTCTGCTGGGTCTGTTGCAAGTGCTAGTGCTGGCAGTGAGTCTGTTATTAAATTTATCCATAATAATTGAACTACTAAAAATATTTCTATTTGATTTATTTCAATTCCAAATTTTGAGCTCAGTATTGGTGCAATTAGTATTGATAAGAATAATACAACAATTTCTCCAATGTTACTTGATAATAGAAATTGTATTACTTTTAAAATATTATCATATATTCTTCTTCCTTCTTCAACGCTGTCTACAATAGTTGCAAAGTTATCATCTGTTAGAATTACATCAGCCGATTCTTTTGCAACATCTGTTCCTACCATTCCCATTGCACATCCAATATCTGAAGTTTTAAGAGCTGGGGCATCATTAACTCCATCTCCCGTCATTGCGACTACTTCTCCATAGCTCTGCCAAGCTTTTACTATTCTTACTTTATGTTCTGGTGAGACTCTAGCATATACCGAATATTTTTTAACATTACGTTGTAAATCTTCATCAGACATCTTTTCTAAGTCACTTCCGGTTATTGCTTCTTCTTCTTTTTCTAAAATTCCTAATTCCTTTGCTATTGCCATTGCAGTTGTTTTATGGTCTCCTGTTATCATTACAGTTTTTATTCCTGCCATTCTACATTTTTTAACTGCTTCTTTTGCTTCTTTTCTTGGCGGGTCAATCATTCCAACCATTCCAATGAAAATTAAATTTTCTTCTAAACTTTTAATTTCCTCTTCATTTGGAATGTAATCTAATTCTTTATATGCCATTGCCAAAACTCTTAATGCTTTTTTTGCCATTTTATCATTATTTTTATCTATTTCATTTTTAATTTCTTGACTTTCTTTTTTTATTTCTCCTTCTATTAAAAAAGCACTACATCTATTAAGCAGTTCATCAATACCACCTTTGGTATATACAATGTATTTATCTCCAACTTTATTTATTGTCGTCATTAGTTTTCTTTCAGAGTCAAATGGAATTTCTCCTATTCTAGGACATTCGTCAAATTTGCTTGGGTCAAATTCCAATCTAAATCCCATATCCACTAGTGCTGTTTCAGTTGGGTCTCCTGATAATTTATTGTCTATTCCAACTTTCGTATCATTGCAAAGCATGCTAGTATATACTAATTTTTTTAAATCTTCTTTTTGAATATTTTTTGAATTGTTTATGCTTATACTATTTTTTTCACTTAATTTTATAATGTTATTATCTATGTAAATTTCTGTAACCGTCATTTTATTTTGGGTTAATGTTCCTGTTTTATCAGTACATATAACTGTTGTGCTTCCTAGTGTTTCCACCGCTGGTAATTTTTTTATTATTGCATGTTTTTTTACCATTCTTTGCATTCCTATAGCTAAAACTATTGTAGATACTGCTGCTAACCCTTCTGGTATTGCCGCTACTGCCAAGCTTACAGCAGTCATAAACATTTCAAGAGGTTCTTTCCCATATATTAGCCCTATTATAAATATTATTAAACATATTGCTAATGCACCAATTCCCAACGTTTTTCCTAATCTGTTTAATTTTTGTTGCAAAGGAGTCTCCTCTTTTTTTGTATTATTTATTATTTGAGCTATCTTTCCAACCTCAGTATTCATTCCAGTTTCTACAACAATTCCCTTACCTCTACCATAAGTAACAAGTGTTGATGAAAATGCCATATTTTTTCTATCTGCTATTCCCACATCTTCTTTTTCAATTATATTTGAAAATTTTTCTACTGAAATAGATTCTCCAGTTAAGGATGATTCTTGAGTTTTTAAGCTCCTTGATTCTATTATTCTTAAATCTGCCGGTACGTAATCCCCTGTTTCAAGTATTACTAAATCACCTGGTAATAGTTCTTTAGAAGCTACTGTTTGAATTTGTCCACTTCTAATTACTTTTGCAATATGTGAATTTAGTTTTTGCAGTGCCTGCATAGATTTTTCCGCTCTATTTTCTTGGAATACCCCTATTATTGCATTAGTAATTATTACAATCATAATAATTACCGTATCTGCCATTCCTTCACCATTTATTCTATTTATTACTCCTGAAATAATAGCTGCAATTATAAGGACTATAATCATAAAATCTTTAAACTGCTCTAGAAATTTAATAAATATATTTTTTTTCTTTCCTTTTTCCAATTCATTTAATCCGTATTTTTCTCTTACTATACCTATATCATCATTTTTTAATCCGTATTGTACATTGGTTTTTAGTTCTTTTTCTATATCTACTATGCTTTTATTGTAAAAGTTTTTCATAAAAATTCCTCCTTGCTATGCTTGTTTAAGTTTGTTCATAGTATATTTATAATCTTTTGAATCTATTAAAAATGTTCCAACTACTGCTATTTCCGCACCTGCTTTTTTTACATTTTTAATATTATCTAAATTTATTCCACCATCTACTTCTATTTCCGTTTCTAATTTATTTTCGTCTATATATCTTTTTAATTCTTCAATTTTTTTAATTGTTTCAGGAATTAACTTTTGTCCACCTTTACCTGGTTCAACAGTCATAACTAATATATTATGTACAAATTGTAAATATTCATATAATGTTTCAACTTTAGTTTCTGGACTTATAGCAATTCCAACTTTGCAACCATTTTCTTTTATATAATTTATTATTTTCATTGTTTCTTCTTTTGTTTTCATCGCTTCAATATGAAATGAAATTACTCTTGGTTTGCACGAAATAAATTTATCTACTTGTTCTTTTACATCTTGAGCCATAAGATGAACATCAAGCGGAATGTTAGTTATATTTTTTAAATTGTCCGAATATTCTTGCATTTTTTCTAAATTTTCCATTTTCACAAATTTTCCATCCATTACATCTATATGGAAGTAGTCTGTATGAGCTGTTTCTATTCTATAAAAAGTTTCTATAGCATTTTCTTCTTTTACATTTAATACTGATGTTGATATTTCCATTTTTACCTCTTTTCCTATATGAATTTGCACGCCCTATTTTATAAATCGTGCAAAATATCATTTAATTATTTTATATATATTATTCCATTATCAGAATACTCATCTATATTGAATTTATTTGTTATAACAGTCTTTCCGTTTACTTGTACTTTAACTACTTGTTCTCCTGTTCCTGTTAATGTTCCACAGTCTATTTCGTCTCCTGACTTGGCTGTTTTTTCCGAAATTCTAGTTTCTCCATTTACTATTACAGATACTACTACAATACTTGAGCTTTCAGTTTTGTTTGTTGTATTAGATGTGGTTTCAGATTTTGGTACTGTAACTTTTAATGTTACTGTTTTTTTCTTTGTTTCCACTTTATTTACAACTATATCTACTGTTGTTCCCTCTGCAACTTCTTTTCCTTGTTCTATACTTTGTGAGATTACTTTTCCATTTGTTTTGCTTTCATCACTTGTATATGAAATATTAGATTTTAAATTTGCATTTGATAGTGTAGCTTTTGCTGTTCCTTCATCCATATCAACTACTGTTGGAACTTTTGTCTTTTTTACACCACTACTTACATGTACAGTTACTGTATCACCTGATTTAACTAAAACACCTTCTTTTGTATCTTGCTTTATAATGTATCCTTCTTGAACAGTGTCACTGTTTTCATTTTCTTCTTTTAATGTTATACCCAATTCAGTTGCAATCTTTCTTGCATCTTCTATTGTTTTTCCAGTTAATTTTGGAAGTTCCGTTGTTTCTGGTCCTTTACTTATAATTACTTTTATTGTCGAGCCCTCTTCTATTTTATTATCTTTGAATTCTGGATCTTGTGAAATAATCTTTCCTGCCTCTACATCCTTATTTGCCGCCTCGGTTATTTCTAATTTTATTTTTAATTCATCAACCTTTTTTTGTGCTTCTTCTTTTGTAATTCCAACTAAGTTTGGAATTGCAACTTTTTTTGTAACTCCACCATCTAAAGCTATCTTTGTTATTAAAAATACTATTACAAATAATAAAACTAAACTTAATAGTAACACTAATATTTTGGTTTTAGGATGTTCCGCAAAAAATCCTGCTATACCCTTCTTTTTTGTTTTTACTGTTGATTTTACTTGATCTTCTGTTATAGCATTCATAACTCTAGTATATCCGCCATCTTTATTTTCAATTATTACAAAATCTCCATCTGGATCTTTAAGTGCTTTACTTAAATCTACTAGCATCTCTGTTGCAGATTGGTATCTATCTAGAGGATCTTTTTGCATTGCTTTTAATACTATTTGATTAACTGCTGTTGGTATTTCTGAATTTATTTCAATTGGTTCTACTGGGTCTTCCTGCATATGTTTAAGTGCAACAGATACTGGTGTATCAGCATCAAATGGAACTTTCCCAGTTAGCATTTCATACATTACAACTCCAAGAGAATATATATCTGATTTTGCATCTGTTATACTTCCTTTTGCTTGTTCCGGTGAAAAATAATGTACTGAACCAATTGTTGTTCCAAAAGCTGTTATAGTAGAGTTTGAAACAGCCTTTGCTATTCCAAAATCCGTTACTTTTGCAACTCCATCTTCTGTAATTATAATGTTGTGTGGCTTTATATCTCTATGAATAATTCCATTTTTATGTGCCAACTCAAGAGCTGATGCAATTTGCATTGCTATATTTACAGCCCATTTCCATGAAAGTGTCCCTTCTTTATTTATTATTTCTTTTAGAGTTTTGCCTTTTACTAATTCCATTACAATATAATAAAGGTTATTTTCTTCTTCATGTCCTACATCATATATTGAAACTATATTGGCATGTGATAAGCTAGCTGCTGATTGCGCTTCTGTATTAAATCTTCTAATAAAATCCGAATCGGTTGTAAATTCATCCTTTAGAACCTTTACTGCTACATGTCTATTTAGCACATGATCTTTTGCCTTATAAACAGTTGCCATTCCACCATTTCCAACTTCTTCAAGAATCTCATACCTGTTTCCTATTATTTTTCCTATCAAATTCATAATTTATCTCCTTACCTTATGATTAGTGCCGTTATATTATCCATTCCACCTAAGTCATTTGCTTTTTGTACTAGTAATTTCGTTGCATCCGTTGGATTTTCTTTTATTATTTTGTATACATCTTCTTCTTGTACCATATTAGTTAACCCATCTGAACACATAAGAATTATATCACCTTTTACAAATCCTTTTACCATTGCATCTGGCTCGATAAATGGTGTACAACCTAAAGCTTTCATAAGCATGTTTTTCTTTGGATGATTCATGCTTTCTTCTTTAGTAATTTTTCCTTCATCAACAAGTTGCTGTACATAACTGTGATCTTTTGTTAATTTTCTAATAAATTCTTTTCTAATTCTATATACTCTACTATCACCAATGTGTGAGATAAAAGCCTTATTTTGATATATTAAGCATACATCTAATGTTGTTCCCATTTTTTTAAGTTCTTCACTCGTTTGTGCTTTTTCATATACTACCATGTTTGCATATTGACTACTATTTTTTACAAGATTTATCAATGTTTCTTTATCTTCATTTGATTTATTAAAATTGCTTATTATATAATTTTTTGCTGACGAGACTGCAAGCTTACTTGCAATTTCTCCACCGTTATATCCTCCCATACCATCTGCTAATATAAATAATTGTATCGCATCATCCGGGTAGCTTATATAAAAATAGTCTTCATTTAGTTCTCTAGCTTTTCCTACATCTGAAGTTGCGAAAGCTTGTATCATTTATTTTTCTCCTCCTGTTTTACAGTTTTAGCAAATAGTTTTTGCTTATATATATTAGCACTATACACATAAAATGTATATCACAATTTAATAATTTATTTTATATATTTTTGTTTTGCTCTATATTTTGTCTTCTTAATTGTCCACATGCAGCATTTATATCTGAACCTAACTCTCTTCTTATTGTTGCTACAATACCATGGTCATTTAAGTAATCTCTAAATTTCATTATATTAACCAATGAACTTTTTGAATATTTTCCATTTTCTATTTTGTTTATTGGAATTAAATTTACATGACATAACATTCCTCTTAATAACTCTGCTAGCTCTTTTGCTGATTGCAAATTATCATTATTATCTTTTGCAAGTGCATATTCAAACGAAATTCTTTTATTAGTCTTTTCTATGTAGTATTTGCATGCTTTCATAAGTTCTTGTATATTATATGCATTATTTATAGGCATCATACTAGAACGTATTTCATTATTGGCGCTGTGAAGCGATATTGATAAAGTGCATTGTACATCTTTATCAGCAAATTCATAAATTTTAGGAACTACTCCACTTGTAGAAATACTTATATGCCTTGCACCAATATTTAAACCTTTTTGATTATTTAGAATACTTATTGCATTTAATACATTATCATAGTTGTCAAAAGGTTCTCCAATCCCCATAAATACCACGTTTGAAATTTTACTATTTGTGTCTTGTTCTATGGCTAGTATTTGCTCAACTATTTCTCCTGATGTTAAACTTCTTATAAAAGGAATTCCTGTCGATGCACAGAACTTGCATCCCATCTTGCATCCTATTTGAGAAGATACACATACTGATTTTCCATAATGATACTCCATAAGAACAGATTCAACACCATTTCCATCAGATAATCCAAATAAATATTTTTTTGTTCCATCTTTTGATTCTAGTTTTTTTAGAATTTCAAAATTACAGATATCATAATTTTCTTTTAATTTGTTTCTAAATTCTATTGATAGGTTTGTCATTTCATCAAAAGATTTTACTTTTTCAACAAATAACCATTTAAAAATCTGCTCCGCTCTAAATGACTTTTCACCTAGGAGTTTGATTTCTTCTTTTAATTGTTCTAAGTTATAATCTTTTATGTTTTTCATTACTTTCTCCTAACTATTTTATATCACAAGACCAAATATATTTCAATATTTTTTATAATTTATTTTTCTTGTTCTCTTTCTTGAATTCTTAATCTTTCTAAATAACCTTGTAGTGTTCTTTCATACTGGCTTAATGGTTTAAATCCAGCATAATAATACTTGTCTAAAATGTTATTATTTTTAATTACATCCTTTCCAAGCTTTTCTAATTTTTGGCTTTTTTCTGAAAATTCATATAAAGAAAAATCATCTTTCTTTTTTAGTATAAATATTTCTCTTGGATTTCTACTTTTTTGAGTATCATCATTCTCGTATCCATCAAATATACTAATATATTGTTCTGGAAATATTTTGAATAATGATTCATAATATTCTGCTCCATCCATTATGCTAATTGGTTTGTCTGTATCATTTGGTATTTTATGCTTTGCAATTATGTCTATAATTTCCTCAATTTGTTCTGGCATACTAACTGATTGCAAGTTTTGTTCCATTTTTTCAGGGTTATCTATTATTTCAGCTAGGCTACTTCTAAAGTCATTTATGGTAATTCCTTTAAAATCTAAGCCAAGGCTTCTGTTCATTTCTCTAATTTGATTTTCAGAAATTCTGCATTCACAATCTTTTCCGTATATACCATTATGATCCAAATACATTTCAATTAGTTGAACATATCTTAAATTTCTTTTAGCCTCAATTTCTTTTACGCTCATTCCAAAGTGCCTGATTAATCTTCCTGTCTTTGCTCTAGATAAATCTGATGAAGCATCAAAAAAATACATTTCATTTTCCTTTGTTATAAATGCACCATCAACATGTCTTTGCATTGTCCTCTTAAATAATTGGGCATTTATTCCTAGTTCTTTCATTGCTTGTACAATAGTGGAATTTTCTTGATAGCAAGTTGCCTTTCTATCTTCAGTTGTAGGTTTTTCATACTGAATAGTATTTTTTCCTTCATCTTTTCCAAAATAGAATCTTTCGTTAGGTCGATAAAATTGACAAAATCTAAAATAAATCAGATATGCCATTTCTATCTCCGTCAATTCTTTTCCACTTTGTCTGATTTTATCAATTTCTGCTTTTATTTTGTCTATTTCCTCTAGTTCCACTGGACTTTGTTCATAGCTCATACTAAATTCTCCTAATAATAAATTTATTCTTCTTCATCTTTTTCTTCTTCTGTTACTTTTATGTGTACATCTTGTAATTGTTTTTGAGTAACTATACTTGGTGCATTCATCATAACATCTCTTGCTTTTTTATTTTTAGGAAAAGCAATTATTTCTCTTATATTATCTGAATCTGCTATTAACATTACCATTCTATCTAATCCTGGGGCTGCTCCTGCATGAGGAGGTGTTCCATATTGAAAAGCTGTATATAAAGCTCCAAATTTTTTCTTTACATCTTCTTCTGTATATCCAGCAATTTCAAATGCTTTTACCATTATTTCCGGATTATGATTTCTTACAGCTCCTGAAGCCATTTCATATCCGTTACAAACTAAATCATACTGATATGCTAGAATATCTAACGGATTTTTGTTTTCTAAAGCATCCATTCCACCTTGTGGCATTGAGAATGGATTATGATTAAAGTCAATTTTTCCTTCATCTTCATTAAATTCATACATAGGAAAATCCACTATCCAGCAGAACTTATATATATTTTTTTCTATTAAATCAAGTCTTTTTCCTAATTCTATTCTAACTAGACCTGCAATTTTTTGAGCCATTTTGAATTCATCTGCTACAAAGAATATAGCATCTCCAGCCTTTGCTCCTATTTCGGTTTTTATCTCATCTGTAATAAATTTAGATATTCCACCTTCCAAATTGTTTTCATTATTTACTTTCACCCATGCTAGACCCTTAGCTCCTGCTTCATTTACTGCAAATTCTCCCATTGAATCAAAGAATTTTCTTCCCTCTGATGCTCCTCCAGGAACTACTATTACTTTTATTGTTTTATTTTTAAACGCATTAAATTCTGTATTAAAAAACAATTCTGTTGCATCCTTTATTAGTAATGGATTTCGTAAATCAGGTTTATCTATTCCGTATTTTTCCATGGCTTCAGAATATGGAATTCTTTCAAATGGTGCATCTGATACTTTCCAATTTGTATGCTCTTTAAATACTGTTGGAACAACTTTTTCAACTACCTTAAATACATCTTCTTGAGTTGCAAATGACATTTCAAAATCCATTTGATAAAATTCTCCAGGAGCTCTATCAGCACGTGGATCTTCATCTCTAAAACATGGAGCTATTTGATAGTATCTATCAAATCCAGAAACCATTAGTAGTTGTTTAAATTGCTGTGGAGCCTGTGGTAGTGCATAAAACTTTCCTGCATGCAATCTGCTTGGTACTAAATAATCCCTTGCACCTTCTGGTGAAGAATTTGCTAAAATTGGAGTTTGTATTTCTGCAAATCCTAGCTTGTCCATCTCTCTTCTAATTGTTTTCATTATGTTTGAACGTAACAAAATATTTTTATGTATTTTATCATTTCTTAAATCTAAATATCTATATTGAAGACGTAAATCTTCTCTAACATTTGATATATCTATTTTTTCTGAATTTATTTCAAATGGTAGAGTATTTTTGCACTTTCCTAAAACCTCAATTTTAGAAACAATTACTTCTATATCTCCTGTTGAGATCTTTGAGTTCTTATTTGAACGTTCAACTACATTTCCTGTAATGCTTATTACCGATTCAGGATTTATCTTGTCCATTTGTTCCTTTAAATTTTCTTCTCCTACTACTAGCTGTGTAATTCCAAACTGGTCTCTTAAATCAATAAACTGCATTGAGCCAAGATTTCTTATTCTTTGCACCCATCCAGCTAGCATTACTTCCTCATTTACATTCTTTATATTTAATTCACCACAATTATGATTTCTATACATTATTTTGCTCCTTTTATTTTTCTAATTATTGAAATTCTATATTATGCATACATTATACTAATTTTTCCTTCTAATTTCAAGTATTTATGTGAACTTTCTAATATGTTTAACACGGTTATAAGTTTTTATTCAAGCTTCTGTCTTACATATTCATAAATCATTATTCCTGTAGCTACTGATGCATTTAAACTTTCTGTTTTTCCCAACATAGGGATTTTTACTTTGTAATCTGAAATTTTCTGAACTTCTTTAGAAACTCCATTTGCTTCATTTCCTATTATAACAACTTTTTTATTATATTTTAAATCATATATACTCTTACTTGTATCTAAAGATGTTGTAACAGTTTTGAATCCACTGTCTTTTAGGTTCTTAAGTGTTTCTACTAAGCTTTCTACTTCTATGATATTTACTCTATAAATCGCTCCCATAGTTGATCTTACAACCTTTGGGCTAAATGCATCTACTGTATCTTTTGAGACTATTATTTGATTCAAATTTGCAGAATCTGCTGTTCTAATAATTGTTCCCAAATTTCCAGGATCTTGCACTCCATCTAAAGCCAAGATGTATTCTGCATTCTTATCTACTTCTATGTTATTTTTTTTTCTAATTATTGCAATCACGCCTTGTGGTGATACTACATCCGTTAAGCTATTAAAAACCGCTTCATTTACCTCCATTATTTTATAACTTGATATGTCAAAATCAATCTTGGTATTTTCTCGAATAATTATTAACTCAATATTAGCATTTTCATTTATTGCTTCTCTAAGCATTTTTATTCCTTCTATTAGAAATTTATCTTTTCTGAATTTTTTATCTTTCATTTTCTTTATTTCTTTTACTGTTTCATTTTCTTTACTTGTTATTAGCATTTACTTTCCTTTCTCTTGATTTTTAAATAAGGTTTAAAAAATCATTTATATCTTTTAATGTATTGCTTGAACTTTTCAACGTTATATATGGTTTTCCTATAGCTGAAAATTGTATATTATTTTTATATTTTTCTATAAGTATATTAACCTTTTTGCTATCAAATTCAGTAAATGTGAATACTATTCCCATTTGTTTTTGTTGTAATTTTATAACACCTTTAGCTCTACATAAATTCTTTATCTTAGCAATTTCAATTAAATTATTAACTTCTTGTGGCATATCACCATATCTATCTATAATTTCATCTATAATATTTTGAGCATCTTCTTCATTTTTGCAATTTGCTATATCTTGATAAATCTCAATTTTTTGACTTGAATTTTCAATATATGTATCTGGAATAAACGATGAAACACTTAAGTCTATTGTAACATCTTGCTCTTCTTCTATTTTCTCACCTTTTGTTTCTTTTACAACTTCATCTAGTAGTCTATTATACATATCATATCCAACCTGTTCAATATGTCCACTTTGAATTTCTCCAAATAAACTTCCAGCTCCCCTTATTTGCAAATCTCTAGTTGCTATTTTAAATCCAGAACCGAATTCCGTAAATTCTTTAATAGCCTTTAATCTTTGGTTAGCATCTTCAGTTATCATTTTGTCTTTTCTATATGTTATATATGCATAGGCTTGTTTATTGCTTCTTCCTACTCTTCCTCTTATTTGATATAGTTGTGCTAATCCAAATCTATCGGCATTTTCTACTATTATAGTGTTGGCATTAGGTATATCAATGCCTGACTCCAATATTGTCGTGCAAACTAATACATTAGTTTTTTTGTCAATAAAATCTTGCATTATTTCTTCTATTTGCTCTCCAGACATTTGTCCATGTGCATATCCAACCTTAGCTTCTGGAACTAAGTTTTCTATTTCTAGTGCTTTACTTGAAATTGTATTTACAATATTGTATATATAAAATACCTGTCCTCCACGTTCAAGTTCCTTTGTTATTGCTTCTTTTATTATTTCTTTATCATACTCTAAAACATAAGTTTGAATTGGTTTTCTGTTTTGAGGTGGCTGATATATTACAGACATATCTCTTATTCCAACTATTGACATTTGAAGTGTTCTTGGAATTGGTGTTGCGGTCATTGTAAGTACATCTATGTTGGATTTATATTGTTTAATTTTCTCTTTTGCTTTTACTCCAAATCTATGTTCCTCATCTATAATTAGTAAACCTAAATTATTAAATTCTACATCCTTGCTTAAAATTCTATGAGTTCCAAGAACTATATCAACTTTTCCACTTTTAAGTTTTTCTACGGTTTCTTTTTGCCTTTTTACTGTTCTAAATCTATTTAATAAATCTACCGTTATTGGATACTCTTTCATTCTCTCTTTAAACTCTTGGTATTGCTGATTTGCAAGTATTGTTGTAGGAGCTAAGTATGCCACTTGTTTTCCATCCATTACAGCTTTAAATGCTGCTCTTATAGCAACTTCAGTTTTTCCATATCCAACATCCCCACATAACAATCTATCCATTGGTTTTGAAAGTTCCATATCCTTTTTAACTTCACTAATACATCTTAATTGGTCATTTGTTTCTTGGTATGGAAAACTATCTTCAAACTGTTTTTGCCATGGTGTATCCTTTGAGAAAGCATATCCTTTTGCTTTTTCTCTTCTTGCATATAATTCAATTAGCTCTTTTGCTACCGCTTTTAAATTTCCTTTAACCTTTGCCTTTGTTTCCTGCCATTCTTTTGTTCCTAGCTTGTTTAGCTTAATTCCATCTTCTCCACCAATATATTTTCGTACATTGTCTAAGCTATCAGTTGGAACATATAATCCATCACCATCTCTATATTTAAGCCAAATATAATCCTTAGTTATTCCATCTGTAAAAATAGTTTTTACACCTGCAAATATTGCAATTCCATAGTTTCTATGAACTACTAAATCACCAACTTTTAAATCTGCAAATACTATTTTTTCTCCACTTTTAAAAGTTTCTGATTGCTTAGTTATATTATTTTTTTTACGAACATTAAAAAACTCATCACTGCTTATAACCACTAATTTGGTATCTTTATTCTCAAATCCACTAGACACTGCACCTGTTGCAACAACTATTTGCCCTGGTTTTAAAACAATACTATCTAAATCATCAGTTTTAACTGACATTTCTATCATTTTACAAAACTTTTCTTGGTTCTCTTTGTTTCCAGCTAAAATAATGATTTTTTTATTGTTCTTAATTTCATTTTTTATGCTAAGTTCAAAGTTTTTAGCATCTTCTTTAAATAAATTTACTTCTCTAAAGTTAAAATTATTTTCATTAGAATCAGCTTCTTTTAAATATGTTTCATTGTCTACTTTAAATTCATAATTGTCCATATTCATTAAAGATTCTGGAATGTCTTTATCTTTTTCTAGTAATTCTTTTTCTAAATTTTTGTTATCTTCTTGTATTGCGTTTATTCTTTGAATTACTTTATCAGGCTCATCTATATATACTTTATAGCCTTCCAAATAATCTAGTATTGACATTTGATCTTTGTAAAACTCATTAAAATATTTATCTATTTTAGATTCATAGTTTCCTTCTCTTATTTGTTCTAAATCTGCTAGCAAATTTTTAGATTCACAATTTTTTTTGATTCGATTACATACCTGTTCTAAGTTATCCTCTAATACCTTTTCTTTAGCAGGATATATTGATACTTTTTTTAGCATATCAGTAGATCTTTGTGATGATATTTTAAATTTTCTAATAGAGTCAACATTATCTCCCCAAAGTTCAATTCTAATTCCTTCAGTTTCACTTAATCCAACATCTATTATATCTCCTCTAACACTAAATTGACCTCTATTTTCTATTAAATCTCTTCTTTCATATCCTAGTAAAACCAATTTAGATTTAATCTTATTTAGGTCTAATGTATCTTCAGAGTTTATATGTATTACATTTTCATATAGATATTGTTTATTTATCATTTTTTGCATAACAGTTTCAATAGTAGTTACAATTATTGATGCTTTTTTTTCATGTATTTTATTTAATAAATCAATTCTTTCAAAATCTATATCATTACTTTCCACATCATAGTCATATATTGAAATTTCTTTTTTAGGTAAATAGTATGACTCTTCTCCAAAATACTTTAAATCTTTTAATATTCTTTTTGCTTGAATTTCATTATAAGTAATTACAACTGCTGGTTCTTTTTTCTCATTATGCAATGCGTAAACAAGTGCACTCTTAGAAACGCAAACAAGACCCGATATTGTTATCGGGTAATTTGTGTTTTTTAATATTTTTTTGAAGAGTTGTGTTTCTTCTAAGTCTCTTAATATATAATTCATATTTTCTCCAGTTTTGAATTTATAATTCTATCCATCTTTTTTCTTGTATTCTTGATTTATATCTATATTCCACGATGATTTTGTATGGTAATTAAAATTTCCATACACTCCTCTCTTTTACGTTATATTTTATACATTCTAATAATAGCACCATTTTGCCATAAAATCAAGTTTGTGTAGCATATATATTTATTTATGTAGACATACATTTATCAAAAAAACTTTAAACTACAGCACGTATATTTATTTAAAATTATTATAGTCATATTTATACTGTACATGCATACAATTTCACTATGAAAATTTTTAGTTTTTTAAAAAAGAATTTAATATCCTTTGTTTTTGTAATATTTGCTGTATTTTTAGTATTATTTTCAAATAGCAATTTAAACGCCGCTCGTAGTGGATTAAAGTTGTGGGCTAACAACGTTGTTCCTGCTTTGTTTCCTTTTTTTGTAGCTACAGAACTTTTAAGTCACACCAATGTTGTTTATTACTTAAGTAAACATTTAGATAAATACATGCGTCCTATATTTAATGTTCCTGGAGTAGCAACTTTTCCTTTTATTATGGGACTTATAAGTGGCTATCCTGTTGGAGCTAAAATAGTATCTGATTTGTATTCTAAAGGTGCTTGTTCAAAAGAAGAAGCTGAAAGAATGGTTGCTTTTACAAATAATTCTGGTCCTCTTTTTATTATTGGAACGGTAG
>CAZDPV010000023.1:0-24915 GCA_964507565.1 uncultured Clostridium sp. | reverse complement strand
ATCTTTTATTCAATTATTTTATAAAATTTCCCTACACAAAGTTTATACTAACATATATTACTTCAACATCAAAACTTTTTCCTCCACATCACTATCTTCTCTATAAGCATAATTCATATTTAAAAAAGTATTACACAACTGAATTAAAGCTGGTTCATCTAATATTTCAGTCTTTATATCACATCTTCCAAATTTATTTGAAAGCTCTATTACTTCTTTTAATATCTCTCTTTCGCAATTATCTGCATATTTGCTATTTATCATTATAAAGCTCTGTCTTTCTACTATTTCCCCTGCTAAAGACATTTCTTGAACTTCCTTTAAATGGTCTTTTAATATTCTTTTTTGTATTGTATTATCTGTATCCTCTATAAGTCCCGTTAAATATTCTTGCAAAGGAGATATATCAACAGCTTTTGCTACATTAAAATATTTTAATTCTTTTTGTTCTGATGATAGCTCTGATGATAATTCATTTATCAAATTTGCTTTTTCTCTATTAGTCAAAAGTTGTGTATTTATTGGGTATATTCTTATTCCTGAAATCACATATCCATCTCGTGTATATATGTAATTATTTCTTATATCTAATATACCAATTTCTTCATTACAAGTTTTTTCTCTATTGTTTTTGCCAAAAATATAATCTAATATTTTACTCACTAATCATCCCTCCACTTGTTATAATATTTATATCTATATTCTTTTTGTGTTTTACTAAATTCCAACATGAATTTTATTAAACTTATTACACATAAGTTATTTTCATCTTTTGTTACTGCAATTACAGTTCCAGCTACTCCTATAAATTCTATTACTACTGGTACTAAGTAATCTCCTCTAATTTTATAAACTATAAAACTTATAGGAAGTAATGCTACTAACACAATTACTGTTATTATTAATTCTTTTATTCCATACCCTTTAAAAAACTCTAATCTAGTTTTTACATTTGTAGGTATATATAATTTATAATCTTTATCTTCCATTTCTTTTTTCTCCTATTAATGACTGTAATACATATTTAATAAATCTTTTATTACAAATAGCAATTCTGCTATAATTCCAAAGACAAGAATGTTTTTTATTTTTTTCTTATAACTCCCTTGTGCTTCTTCATCGTAAATCATTTTTGTTAAACAATAGATTATTCTAAAAGTTACTCCTAAAGGAATAATTACAGTCCTTAACACATTTATAATTTCATTTAATGTATTCATTAATTCCTCCTATTTTTTTAATTGAGCAAACTTTCTTTTAATTTGATTTGATAATTCCATTGTTTTACTTGTAGTAACTATTACATTACTAATACCTCCTGTACCTCCACCAAGCATAAATTCTTGTAAGAATTTAGGAGTTTTAATTGCTAGTATAATCGCTGCAATTCCATATAATAACTTTGCATTTAAAATTAACATTATTGCTATCTTACATAAAATTATTTGTACTATAACGGTTAATACACTCTTAAAGAGTTTACTTGAATATGATTTAAATACACCACCATCAGCATCTACTAATCCAACGCAAGCTAGAGGAAATCCTATTTTTAAAACAAACATTTCTAATCCTCTAATTATAAATTGAACATATAAAACAAAAAGCAATATTAATGCAATAAGTGCTAATATTGCTGTAAACAATCCATTTGTTGCTATTGTAGCAATAACTGTTGTTAATGAATAGTTTTCTGCTAAATTTAATGCAGAAAGCATTGATGTTCCTAAATCTGAAGCTATATCAATTAGCCAATCATATAATATTGAAAAGGACAATGCTGTTACTATTGCCCTTATAAAATATATAATAAATGTCATTGGTGGAGTATCAGCTTCTCCTTCACTCCACATAACATATATATCAAATCCTTTTTTCAAAAACTTTAAAATTATAAGTGATATTGCAAAACTTAATATCACTTGTTTTAGTGTATCAAAAGATATTACTTGACTTCCAAAATTAGAAGTTAAAAAATCTTCACATTTAAAGCATAAATCCATAAGGCTATTAAATGCTGTGTTTATAGTAGAATCTGCACCACCAATTATGCTAGTTATTAAGCTAGTTAAAATTGAATCCAAAATTTCCTCCTATCTGTAATATCCAAGTATTACATTTATAATTCCACTTGCTATAACAACTCCTACACAGCAAATTAAAGCAACTTTTATTCTGTTATCCCATCTTTTATTATCCATTTCATCACTTGAACTTTTTCTTAATAAAAAATAACCAACTAACAATACTGTTAAAGTTGGTGCTAATATTAAAAGCCAATTTGTTAAATCAGTTATAAGACTTGCTGTTCCTGTTGCTATTACACTGTCGCCCACTCCTGCAAAACAAGTATTGGTGCTTAATAATAAACTTATTAAAATAAATCCTATGTTTCTTATTGTTTTTATAAACTTTTTTATTTTTTCTTTTTCTATTAATTTCTTTATTTTTATCATACATAATTCCTCCCAAAATTTATTTATAATACTGCCATATTCCCCATAATTTTATATCTTTTACTTCTCTTACAGGTCTTGCATTTTCTATTTTTTCTCTTAATTTTCTATTTTCCTCTTTTGTTCCCATACCAAATAATTTATTAAAATTCCATTTCGAAATATCAGGTAACTTTGTCATTATTGGAAACATACCTGTTGGAATAACTAATATATAAGGTCTTTCAATTCTTAATATTTCGTCTTCAGTCAGTAGTGGTCTTGCAATTAAGTTAGCAGATTCCGAATTATTATTTGTTTGATATCTACTGTAACTACTGCTTTGACTATAACTTGTTGTAGTATATGAACCGTAATTTTTTTGATATGACTGTTGCTGTTTCGTTACTTGCTGTTTTTAAATACAACCATACCTGACAGTTATCTTTTATATTTTCTGCAACTTCTTTTCCATATTTACTATCTAATTGAGCAAATGATTGTAAAAACAAATAGAATCTCATTCTTCTTCCTCCTCCAACAGTTAACATATTTGAAAATGCTGGTATCGTTGTAAAGTTTCCGAAACTCGTCTAATATAAAATTCACTCTTACCTTTAGCTCTCCACCTCTTGAATCTGCTTCTTCAACTAATGATACATAATTTTGATAAACAAATAATGAGGCTAGTGGATAGTAAGTTACTTTTTCATCAGGAAGTATTATAAATACTGCTATTCTTTTTCTT
Organism: uncultured Clostridium sp.; assembly: GCA_964507565.1. GTDB lineage: Bacteria > Bacillota > Clostridia > TANB77 > CAG-508 > CAG-793. The sequence continues at coordinate 21,732 of CAZDPV010000023.1, read as the reverse complement.
CCTATATCTTTTAAATCAAAATCACTTTCACAAGTCATTGAATATATTGTTTTACTTGTAAATAGTCGTAATGTTGTTAAAGCACTTGTAAAAAAAGAACCTCTTGTTTTTTCAGGTGCAATTCGTGCAATACTGAAAATACTTGAAGCTGGATGTTCAGGAGATAAATTTTCTATATATTTATTTATTGGCATTGTTCCACCTGTTGTTTTACACATTTCTGCAATAAATTTATATACATTAGTCAAATTCTGATATTCAGGTTTTTCTTTATTTTCAAAAACTACTGTCATAATTGCACCAGCTATTACCGACATTTCTCCATCTCTCCAAATTTTCTCCATTTTAGTATCTTCATTTCCTACTAAACTTTGTGTAATGTCCCAAGTATATTCTTCAGCTTTTCTATAATCGTTTTCGTTTACTGCATTTATAACTGGTTGTAAAAAGTTGTACCTACTAGATTTCATAGGATTTTTAAAATCTAATGTTATTACTTCATATCCAATATTTTTCAAATAATTAGAAGTATAATCATAAAGTTCGCCTTTAGGATCACTTATTATCATACTTTCATAATCTTTTTCCTTATCTTCTAAAGCTAATGTTCCTATAGTTTCTAAAACAACTGAACGAGTTTTACCGCTTCTTGTTGCTCCAATTGTCAAAGTATGAATATTATCATCTAAATAATATATTTTTTCTTGTTTCTTATTTTTTTCGTGTCCAACTACGATTCCACCACCAATTCCACTATTAGTAACATTCAATTTATTATCAATTGTGTAGTAATAAAACTTTTTTCTAAATTCTTTTATATTCATCCATCTAGCCGTTCCATGTTGTCCTCGACCACTTGCTTCAGGAGTTTTTAAACTTTTCGTTACGCTTCTTACACTACCTTTTAGAAGTCCCACATTGTTAAATCCAAAAAGCATTATGATTACAACTTCAATTAATCCATATATACAAAAAAATAAAAGTAACAACTGTTTATCTGAGAATATATCTTTTAATATATTCAAATTAAACTGTACTTTTATAAGGCTTGAATGTAAGTATGTACTAAAGAATAGACTTATAGGAATATTCAACAATGAAAGAATTAAAATCGTATTGATTTTTCTTTTTTTAATCATTCCATCTCCTCCTCTTGCTCTATTTCATTTAAGTTAAATTCTTTTGTGTATTTTTCAATTTGTTCTTCAGTTAAATCTTTAAAGTCCTTATAGTAACTATCATTACCTGTTATAATAAAAGTTCCTCTTATTTTTAATCCATCAATAATTCTATTAATGGGTTCCATTTTTTTATAAGCTTCTTCATTAAATATAATTAAAACATCTTTATGTTCAATTACTCCTATATTATTATTTCCAACTATTTCTCGCATTTTATCAAGTCTATTTGGTATTCTTTTTATTTCAGGTTTTTCATTTACATTTACTATCAAAACTTGCATATTCTGTCTTTCTATAAACACCACCTCTATTACATATTTAGTTCTTCTGAACTATAATTAATTTTTCTTAAATATTCTTTTTTAGCATTTGTTCCATTTGAGTAATTTGAAACTTGATAATCTAAATTATTATTGCTTTTAAATTGCCCAATAATAAAAGCTATATCTGATGACATAGCCTTAACTTTATATTTTTTTATTTGATTATCTTTTTTTATTTTTTCATTTTGTACTATCCTTTTTATATTAAAATATTTTTCCATATTCTCTTTTAAATATTTTTCATCGTGCAATTTTCTATCTCTGCACTTCATTCCTTCAGGTGTAGTGTATGTAATATTTTTTCTTTCTTTTGTCCAAGTTACTTTGTAACCCATTTTACTCATTTTAGTAAAAAAGTCTTTTTTATTTGTTGATGAATTCAATGCTTTATCAATATCATTTTGTAATTTTTTCTTCCAGCTATAATCTTTTTCTCTACACTTATATTCATTTATTTTAATATCTTCAACTTTTGATTTTTTATTTATTGTTGTTAGTCCATATTTCATACATATTGAATTTGCTACTTCTTTTAGATGTTCTAAATCTTTTGCACTTTGCTCAAACTTTTTTCCATTTTCAAAATTTACAGTATTTATCACAAAATGTGTATGTATATGATCTTTATCTTGATGAGTAGCATATAAAACTTGAAATCCTTTGAATTCTTTTGCTATTTCTGAAGCTATATTATTTGCTGTTCTATAATCGATATTATCTTTTGGTGAGAACGATTGAATAAAATGTATTTTATCTCTACCATTCATTTTATTAAATTGTTTCTTTGTTAAAATCATTTCTTGATATGCTGTTTCAAGCATACAATCTTTTCCACCTATTAAATTTACATTTGTTTTTTTATCTTGTGTAATATAATCAATAGTTTGCTTTAATGTTCTTTTATTGTTAATAAATTTAATGATTGCCATAATTTATATAACTCCTTTTTGGTTTCTTCTAGTTCTACACATCTAATAATGCCTTGATGTGATAGCTTAGTAAGTTGATTAATATTATTACCTATCCTTCTTAATTCAGTAATGTATTCATCTAAGCCATTTACTATTATTATATTTTTACCTAACCCACAATTTATTAAGTATTCTGACATACTCATTTTTGAGATTTCTGCATTTTCAATAATTTTTCTTTTATCATCAGGAGTTATTCTTACTTCTATTCTTTTGCTTTTAAGCATTCCGCCTCCTTTCTTCCTATTATAATAAAGGGTTTGGGAGTACTCCCATAAATCAAGAAAAAGCAAGTTTGCTTTTCAATTTGTACAAACAAATTGGAATCTTGCTTAAATTAAGTTTTTACTTCAAAGTAGTTATCTAATAATTCAAGTATTAAATCTGTAAATTCTTTATCATTTTTGAATTTATTTTTATAGATTTTTATTGCTCTCTTTTCTAATTTTCCTGTAAATTTTTCTACTTTTACTTTTTTATTCTCTACTATATTTAATACTATTTCATATGTTAAATCATTTTTTAGTATTCTTATTTTTTGTGCTTGTACTATTGTTAGTTTAATTTGTTGTTCTTCTATTATTGTATTTACTATTTCTTGTTGTTCTTGTTTCAAGTACGACAATTCTACTCCTACTCTAATTGGTAAACTATCATTATTTATTTTTTCTTGCAATTTTTTTATTAAATAAGTTAATCTGATATATCTATGAATTTGTGTTTTACTATCCTCAATTTCCATTGGGGATTTATCTTTCAATTCGTTCTCACTACTTAATTCTAAGTTGTTTTTTAATATATCATTTTTTCTTTTATAAGCATAACCTTTTTCAACTGGTAGTACTTTTTCTCTGTTACATAAATTACTATCAATCATAATTAAAGTAGCTTCATCATCATTGCAGTTTTTTATTATACAAGGAATAGTTTTCAAACCAAGTTCTCTACAACATTTAACTCTATTATGTCCTGAAATTATTTCATATTTTTCATTTTCAATTGCCCTTATTATAATTGGATTTATTATTCCATTTTCTTTTATACTTTCTTTCATTTGTTCTTTTTCAAAATCTGTATATATAGAAAAAGGTTGACCCTTTCTAAAGTCAACCAATTTTTCTATTTCTATTTCATTTTTTACTTTATCTATAGTTTGTTCTTCTTTTTCTGTTTGTTTATTTGCTTCTTGATATCTTTTCTGCATTTCTAATAGATTCATAAAATTCTCTCCTTTTAAAATTCCATATCATCATTTTCTGATTCATTGTCATAGTTTGGTACTTCACATTCAATATCTACCACATTACCTTCTTCATCAGGATGACAATGTCCAGCAAAATTCATTCCTGTTTCTTCATAATACCAATCTATATCTGCACCAGGATATTTCTCAAAAAGTTTTTCTATTACCTTATTTGGTGGATTCCAAGCTGTTCCAAAATTCAGATTTTCTTCTTCAGGACTTCCTTTACCATCATAAGCATCCCATTTTGTTCCCCAATTTTTTATACTCCAATCGTACCAATTATCAAAACCATATTCAATATTCAAATCATGTGTTTTTTCAATATCTTCTATTGAATATTTTTCGATATATTTTTCTACATAATCTTTTAAATTATCCATTTTACTTGTGCTATCATTCCATCTTCTTTCCATTTCTTTAGTATTACCTTGAAAATATTGGTACAAATCTTCTTTTAACTTTCCTTGTCCATCTGCTGTTGTATCCTTTAATTCTTCAGGCATTGGTATTAATTTTTGAAAAGTTATTTTTTTATTTTCTTCATCGTATAATTCTTCTAATACTTCTTTTGAAGCATTTATTTCGTTATAACAAAAATTAGGCATTTTATCCCTCCATTTCATATTCATTTTCTAATACTTTATTCAATTTTTCAATTTCTTCAATTATCTCAAAATCATTTTCTTCTATAGATTTATTTATAATTGGAATGTTTTCTTCTCCAACTATATTTTTGAATACTATAAAAGAATGATATTTCGTATCTATAATAACTGCATAATAATTAGTTTTTGATTTTTTTAAATTTCTTGAAATATCTTGTATTACTAATTCGTCATCTTCTGTTATATTATCTTTTGAGAATAATATGTTTTCTTCAATTTTATTTATAAAATTATAATCATAAAATATATTTGCTTCAGGGAGTTCTGTATAATTATTTACAATATAATTATATAAATAACTATCGTCAGCAAAAGCTTTTAATTTTTCATAATATTTTTGTTTTATTATTAATCTTATATTTTTAATACGCACCACCTCGCAAAAAGGGTATTACCCCTTCTTCATATTTATACATTCTATTACTATATTTATTGCATCTGCAAATCCTTGACTATAATATCTGTCTATATCACAACAAGCTAACTTCATAATATCAAATGTAACTTCATCAAATGCTTCTTTTAATTTATTTTGAAGCTCTTTATCTTTAACTTCTTTAATTATATTTTCAAATTTTTCATCATTTTTAGTTTGTTCAAGTTCCTTTCTGACTTTTATTTCTTCATCTGACATTTCGCATAATACTTGTTGTTCTCTAATTTCAAAAATGGATTTTAATATACTATTATTTTGTTGTTCCATTTCAATACCTCCTAATCAATTTATGTATTGATTATATTACTGATATTTTATATATCCAAACCCATCTTTTTTAAAATTCCATATCATCTTCTTCTGTTTCTTCAATCATATAGACAGCTGTTCTTTCTTCTAAATCCTCTATAATTTCTTCTACCTGCTCATCTTTAATTGATTTAAAGTCTGCATTTTCATAATCTTCTGCTACAACAAAAAAATCTCCTGCAATATAATCATTTTCAAATACTACATTAGGTTTTAAATTATTTATTTTTCCTTCCTCATTACAGATAAGCAATAAATTATCTTTATATGGTACAACTTCAATCAATCCTCCCACAAGTGCTTGTTCAGCTTCTAAAGTTTTATCTATTTCAATAACTTTTGCTGTTTGCCCAACTTGTTTGTATATAACTTTCAGTTGTTCTTTATTATTTTCTTGTTTTACTAATTCTTCAATTTCTTTAATTGAATATAATCGCATATTAACTTCACTCATTGCAGTTCTATCTAAATATCCATTATCATAAAAATCAACATATCCACTTAATTCGTCTTCATATCCGTATCCTTCATAATCAAAATATGCAGTTATATTATTCTTTTCTAAAATTTCAGATAATCCAGTCCATTCTGCTTTCATCAGTCCATATTTTTCCGCATTAGACAATGTTCTATAATTTCCTTCTGTAACTTCATATTCATAAAATGGTATATCATTTTCTTGTAACATTATATTCATTAATTCTTCAGCATTTACTTCTCCTTCAGCTTCTAAAAATGCTTCAACGGCATCCATGTTTTCAACATTTTCTGCAATTTTTGCTAATAAATTTAATTCTTTTAAACTTTCATATTCTCCAATATGAACTGGCAAATCAGTTTCATAATCATTTATCATATATTCTTCATAACAAACACCCTCTTTTGTAAGAGCTTCATCAACTTCTTTTTGTGTTAATTGTAGTCCAACATTTTCTTTTAAAAATTTATCTATCTCATCTTTTGTTTTAGGTAATTCTAGCCAATCTCCCACAAGTTTGCCTTCATTGTATTTTCCTAAATTTCCTACCCAGACATTTAACATATAATTCCTCCTATAAAAAAGAAACTAGATATAATTATCTAATTTCTAAATTTGTTTTTGTATTTCATTTATCAATTGTTCATCAACCATGCCATTAATCATTTCATAATATTTTGATATTACATATATTTCACTTGTTTTAGGTTTTGGATTTTCTTTTTCAAATTTTTCTTTTAATTTATCTCTAATTTCAATTATTTCTCTTTCTTTTTTGAATAAAACTATTTCTAGCTGTCCTGTAATTTCTAATTCTTGTAATCTATATGGATAATTCTTTTTCATGTTTTCAAGAATTAATTTACTGTATTTTGATATTTCCAATATAATCGCCCCTTTCTTATTTATTATATAATACTGATAATGTTTTTACTAACCCAAATTAAAAGAGATACAACTGATTAAATTGTATCCCTTCATTTATTGAATTGTATATATTATAGCACCTGTTTTGTCAAATTTCGTACTTACTTTTTGTTTGTACTCTTTGTTCATACAAATATAAATTATACTTTTATAATTCAAATTTATATAAACCTTCATTAGATTTTAATTTTTTAATAAAAATAGCTCCAAACTTTTCATAATAATTTTTTAAATTCGTCTTTAAATATATTGTTTTAAATTTTCTATTTTTTGCTTCATTTAATATTGCTTCATTTAATATTTTTGAATATCCCAAATTTCTATATTTCTTTTTCACATACATTGTCGCATACCAAGGTGTCAAATTTTTTTCTTCTTCACAATCCTTAGGAAATATTGAAATAAAACCAATCAATTCTTTATTATTTACTAGAATCATTTTACAAAATGACTTATTTGAAAACATATTACATATTTTTTCTTTTTTTCTTTCAATTCTTGTTTGTCTATTTTCTTCTTTATTATCTGCCCATTCATCGTATTCTAATTTTGCAACTTCATCTAAATATTTCAACTTATCTTGCAAATTGTATATATTCATACTATTTTCTCTCCTATAACTTTTCATTTTTATAGTTTTAAACAATTATAGTTTATACTTACTTAATAATATTTTAATTTCTTCTACTTCTTTTAAAATATCGCAATAATTATTGTTAACTATATGTTTAAAAAATCTTATTCTTCTTACAAGTCCAACAAGTCTTATATTATTAATTTCAATTTTTCCTTTAAAATTTTCTAACATTGTTTCAAATATACTCAAATCATAATTCATCATAGAATCAAATTCTATTTCAGGAACATAGTATTCCATATTTCCAAAATCTATTATTCCTATTAAATTATTATATTTATCTACAATTAAATTCTCTTCTTGTAAATCTCCATGTGTCATACAAAAATTTGAATTTATCATAAAATCATTATAATTTGTGGCAACTCTTTCTAGCTTTATCTTTTCTTCGTTACTTAAATATGGCTTAATTAATTCAATACTATTTTTTAACTTGCTATTGTTTATTTCAATCTCTTTATTTTTATCTAAATTAATATTTATATTTTGCATTTCTAAAACAAATTCTGCCAACTTTTTACCAATATTTCTTTTTTGTTCTTCTGTGCAAGTATGAATTTTCTTTTTTAACTCATTACCTTCAACATACAAATAGGGCATCGCACCTAAAGGATATTCTTCACATGGTTTTATTACTTTTGCTTTACTGGGAATTCTAATACTATTTATTTTTCCTTCTAACAAATCTAAATTTTTCTTTAATTTTTTATAAATTTCAAAAGAGTCATCTCTTTTTCCTACTAACAAAACATAATTCTTGTCATACATATATGCTTTACTTGTAGAACCCTCTCCTATTTTTATAAAATCACTTTTATTTTTTATTGAATTTTCTTTAATATAATTATCTGCTTCTTCTCTAGTTTTGAAAACAATAATATCTGTATCAGCTTTATATTTGTCTAATAAGTTATATATCTGTGGCAGTTTTTCCTTTGCAAAATCTATAATACATTTTTTAAATTCTTCGTCAAGTTTTTCCTCAATCCAAGGCAAATCATCTCTTTTCATTCCAATTCGTGATTCTGCTCCTGCAATGCAAACATCGGTTGAAAAATCCAATAAAAAAACTGTATCACATTCTTTTAATCGCATTTCTAATGTTCTTTGATAATTTCCATCTATAATCCATTTTTCTTCATTAAAAATACTTTTCAATTTTTCTTCTAGTTCTTCTTTAGAAATATGTGTGCCATCTTTTTTATGATACAACATATCTAAATGATATAATGGTAAATTTATAATATTTTTTAATTTTTGTGAAAACACACTTTTTCCTGCTCCAGGACTACCAATAACAATTATTTTTTTCATATCATTTCTCCCAAATACTATTTTATTTTTTTCTTAAAATTTACCAATAATATTGTATCATAAATTTCTTCAGTCTTTTATTGCTATCATTAATTCGTTTCCCTGTACTATCCTATTTGCTTCTTCATATTCAAACTTAGCTCCTGTAAAAAATACTCTATAATTCATCTTTTCTAATTTATTTTTAATGAGTTCTAAAAATCTATTTACTTCTTCTTCATTTAAATTTTCTTTTACTCTTAATTCATAAAAACTATACCTAATAATTTTACTATCTTGTATGATTTTTTCATTTAAAGTTCGTTCAATCACTCCTATTATTTCTTTTTCATTCAACTAAATCACACTTCCTTGTAATAACATATTTTTATATATTTTATCATAGTTTCAATTATATTTAAACAATTAGTCAAACATTTTTAAAAGTTACCCTATATTTCTATAAAGTAACTTTCTTATATTATACATAAACTTCATTTTCAAGTATTTATTTAATTATTTTTTGTCTTTACAGACTATCCTCATTTTCTTCATTAATCACTCCCTTCATAGCTATATTTAAGTCCTTTATATTATTTAAGTTAGATAAATCTTTTCCGTCATATTTTTTTTAAAATTCCAATAAAGATGATTTTCTAACTTTTAGACTTCCTAAATTTAATGCAAGTAAAAAACCTTTTTTTATTAAAGAATACACATAATTCACATTTGTCTTTATTAGTAATGATACTTCTTTAATTGTATATAAAACCTCTTCCAAAGTTTATTCCTCCTTTAGATTTTCTGGTACTGGGCTTACAAATCCGCTAATATTTAATGGTTCCATATTCTTAATTGCATCATCTAATTCTTGTTCATTATGTATTCCATATTTTTTTAATTCTTTCCATATTTTTTCATCATTCATTATAATTTCCTTTAAATTTATTATTTTATTATTTTCTAATACTTCTATTTCATCGTCTACAACATTTTGTTTTATATTCAATCTTGAATTTATTTGTTTTATTTCTAAATACATTAAATATAATATATCATCTTTTGCATTTCTTTTTAAATTTATTCCTTGAATATATAGTCTAGCCATTTCCTTATCTGCTTTTCCAATATTTCCTATTATAGCTTCCGATATTTTAGGAAAATCACTTTTTCTGAAAATTTTCCTTGCACCTTCTACTCCTATTCCTAAAATACGAGCTAAATCCTTTGGAGTTATTGTGTCAGGTGCTTCTTCCCATGTCATATCAGGTATAGATTCTACTCTCATATCCGTTTCTCCCATTTATTTTTATTTATTAAATTTTCATTAACTCTTATTTAATATATTCCTGATTGAGTCAATTGTTTTTTTGTGTGAAGGATTACATTTTTTTATATAATACTTTCTTTCATTTATACCAGCATACTTATAAAATTTGCTTTTTATAATATTATAGTTCCAATTTCCTCCTTCTTTTTTTGGAGGAACCGCACTACCAAAGTCAAATCTTTGCATTCTCAATCCTGCCCTTATATATTCTGCATTTTTCCCTATAATCTTACCTGCTTGCTCAGGTGTTAATGTTTCAACTCTATAAATTTTCTCTTTCACGCAATCACTTCCTATTCAATTATTAAATTATTTTAAGTATTCAAAATTAGAAAATACCAAATTTAAAATATATTCCCTCAATTTGCATCGCCTCCATTCTTTTTTATTTATGTGTCGTGCCGCAAATCAACTTTATTATATATTATAATATCTTGTTTTCCAAACCCAATTTTAATTTTTTCCATGATTTAAGATATGCGTTAAATCATCTCTATTTACTTAAAGTTTATTTATTGCTACAGATATGTATTTATTTAATTTATTATTTTATATTTTCTTTTAATAAAAAAAGCAGATCTTTCTTCATCGATTCAAATTCTTTAATAATAGTAGATAAATTTTCTTCAATGTTTTTTACTCTAACTTCAGATATCTTACCATATTTATATGCAATAAGTCTTTCAGCAATAATATTATAAGTCCAGCTTTCTGAATGTGAACGATCTTTTTCTCTATTGTGAACTGCAAATCCAATCGGCAACACATTATTTCTCATCCCAATAGATACTGCCATGGATGAAATTCCTAAATAATCTCCTGCTACTTTTCAAGTAATTTTTCTCTTGTTTCTTAATTCGTCGTCTGTCATAAATATCACTCTCTCTATTTTTAATTTTATCACTTTTATAGTTATATCTGTAGTTATTTGCTAAAATTTTATTTCTTTTATATTTATCAATCCTCTTTCAATACTATTAATTCCAATTTCACAATATATTATTTGTAAATATTTATAATAAGTAGTTCTTGAAATTCCAATCAACTCCATACTTATTGTATCTGATAATCCATATAAAGCTTTATTAGTAATTATTTCAAAAATAAATATATCCTTTTTTTTATAAAATTCTATTACTTCATCAATAAGCAATTTCCAATTCATAATATATTTAATCTTTTTATCTATATCAATATTTTTTATTGCTGAATTAGCTGTTTTGTCAGTTGTGCTGTTTATACTTCTTATCCAAGAATTAATATCTGTATTTTTATTATTTGTATCTTTTTGTGTATTCAATTTTTCTATTTTACTTTTATACAATTGATAATAACTAATTTTTTCTTTTACAATATTAATCATTTTTTCAACATCTACCATTTCTACCTCCCCAAAAAAGAGCCACTAACTTATAATTGTTAATGACTCTTTAAAATTCCATATCATCTTCTTCAGAAGATTCTTCTTTTTCTATTTTAGGAATATTAGCATACAATTCTTCTAACTCTTTGTTTGAATATTCCCTTTGAGAATAACTATTAAATGCTTTTTTATCATTTTTACTTACTTTTTTATTTTGTCTTGCTTCTAATTCCTCAACTCTAATTATTACCCATCTTTTTATAGTATCATAATCGCTTGCATATTCAATTCCTTTTGATTTTTTATATAAAGAAAGTTCTTCAATAGCTTTTTTAGTTTTGTTTTCTCCATATACTTCAATTAAATTTTCATATTCATAATCATATAAATTTACACAATCCGAATATTTTTTCTTTACAACGATGTGTGAATTTATATTATTAATACTTATCTTATTATCTTCCATCTTTTGATGGATACCCTCTACATTTTTTGATGGAGAGGGGTATACATTTTTTAATGTATAGGGTACATCACTGGGATATATTTTTCTTTGTAATATTTCCTTATTTTCATTTCTTAATAATTCTACAAAAATATGTCCATTATTTCTTAAATTAGAAATCCAACTTGATACTGTTTTAGGGTCAACATTTAACTTTTCCCCTAAATATCTATTTGAAGCATAACAATATCCTTCTTTATTGGATAAGGCTGTTATCATAGCATATAATAATTTTTCATTTGGTTTTAGTGAATTATTAAAAAGAACAGTTGCAGGAATTACAGCAAAATACCCTATTCTTTGATTTTCTTCACTTTCGCCCATCGTAGTTATCACTTTCCTTTCCAACTATAATCATTGCATATAAAAATAAAGAGAGATTTGCTCCAACAAATACTCCTATAATAAATCCTATTAACATTTTATTACCTCCAATTTCAATTTAAATTTCTTAATTTTGCGTTTTTATATATTAAACGAATAACTTGTCCATCAATTATCTTTTGTTCTTTAAAATCTATTTTCATTATTTCTTCTATTTCACTTTCTGTTTTTTTCTCTATATATTTTAATTTTATGAATTTATAATGTATGTGATAATTTCTACGCAAAAAAATAAGCACTTTACGATTAAGTAAGTGCCATCTTTTTATATATTTTTCATATTCAATTATTCTTATTGCCTGATTTTCCACTGAATTAGTATCTAAATTGCAATATCTACCTTTTATCCAAGAATTACCACTTATATTAGTAATATTGATTAACTCCTTCTCTCTTTCTTTAATCAGCTCATTTGTATTAAAATAATTATAGAGAAAAAATCTAATTTTATTCTCTATTTTTTCCTTCATTTTCTTTTTCTCCTCAAATAAAAAACTACTTTATAAATAATTTTATATCAGTAGTTTTTCATATAATATTATAGGGCTTGTCCCATAATTTTTAATATTTAATTGTTTTTTACTGCTTTTTATAATTTGTTGAATTTAAAATCCCTTTATTTGTAAGCTTTTTACGGTCTGTGTTTTTAAAAGTACTTAATACATAGGAACGAGAGATTCTCATATCTTTTGCAATCTCATTTTGAGTCATAGGATCCTTTCCATCTAACCCAAAACGTAATTCTATAATAGTTCTTTCTCTATCTTTTAAAACTTTTTTTAATTTAGAATATAACTTAGATACTTTCATTTTCAAATCTATTTCCTCATCTATTGGTTTATCATCATTTTCTAAAACCTCTTTTAAAGTTATCGCATTATCATCCTTATCTTTCCCTATTGGATCTTCTAAATAAATTTCATTACTTTGTTTTTTCGTAGACCTTAAATACATTAGTATTTCATTTTCAATACATTTTGAAATATATGTCGACAGTTTTATTGATTTCTTAGCGTCATAACTATTTATACCCTTTATTAAACCTATAGAACCTATTGATATTAAATCATCTTGGTCAATATTTGAGTTTCCATATTTTTTACATACATGTGCTACAAGTCTTAAATTATGTTCTATTAGAATATTTTTGGCTTCTTCATCACCTTTTTGCATTAGTATTATATATTTTTTTTCCTCTTCTAAACTCAATGTTTCAGGGAATAGACTATTGTTTGATATGTATCCGAATGTAAACATGCCAGAACCTGCAAATGCTAATAAACCTGATAGAGAAATTTCAATCATAAAGGCACCTCCATTTATCTTACATATTTATTATATGCAAGACAAAATTGAAAGTGCCTGACCTTAGTTTTTTATTTATAGTATGTTTAATTTGTATATATTATTCACTTTTTACAATATATTTAAATTTAGTAATTATTCCTAATTAAAGTTCGTTTTTTACCTATAATTTTCTTCTAATTATCCAACCTTCTTCACATTTTATTGGTAAATGCATCATTACTGATTGTCCAAGTTTTCCTGGATTTACCGTTTCTATTTCTTCTCCTGTTTCAGTGTTCCACATTTTATTTATAGTAAACTCCTCAGATTCAATCTTATTTGGAATTAGAATTTCCATTTTGTCTCCTACTGTTAGCTTGTTTCCTATTTTTAGTATTGATTTATCTTCATTATATTCTAGCACCTGTGCACCATATTCATACTCAGAATTATATTGTTTTCCTTCAAATTCCTGAAAATCTCTATTGTTTTTGTCGTCAAAGAAAAATGTTGTAAGACCTCTAGTTTTTACTTTTTCTAATTCTTTAAGATATTTTTTATAATCATAACTTTCTGGATTTTTCATATAATCATCAATTGCATTTCTATAACAATTAACAACGCTTGCAACATAATATTCAGATTTTAGTCTTCCTTCTATTTTCAAGCTAGTTACTCCCATGCTTACAACATCCGGAATATTTCTTATAAGGCATAAATCCTTTGAAGAAAGTATATATGTTCCGTTTGAGTCTTCTTCAACTGGCATAAGATTTCCAGGATTGTTTTTTTCTTCTATGTACATATTATATGCCCATCGACAACTTTGTGCACAATCTCCTAAATTTGCATTTCTACAAGCCATAAAGTCACTCAAATAGCATCTTCCAGAGTATGCCCAGCAAATTGCCCCATGTATAAATATTTCAGTTTCTAAGCCTTGTGGAATATTATCAATTAACTCCTTGATTTGATTCTTGTTCATTTCTCTTGATAAAATGACTCTTTTTGCTCCGTTTTTATACCAAAACTTTGCTGTGTGTGCACTTAAAGTATTGGCTTGTGTGCTTACGTGTATAGGAATATCTGGTGCAATTTCATGAATCATTTCAATTACTCCACCATCAGATGCAATTATCGCATCTACTGCTAATTTGTTAAGCATATTTACCTGATTTTTTATGTCCTCATACATGTTATCTGGCGCATATATGTTAATTGTTGTATATACTTTTTTTCCAATACTATGTGCATATTCTATTGTTTTTGCTAATTCATCATTATCAACTTCTGCTCTACTTCTTAGTGATAATGCTCCTGTTCCACAATATACAGCGTCTGCTCCATATAAGAATGCTTCTTTTGCTTTTTCAAATGACCCAGCTGGGGCTAATAATTCTGGTTTTTCCATATCTATTCCTACCTTTCTAAACTACATTAAATTATAACAGAATTATTAGATATTTACAATAGGACTTTTTTATGATTTTGTTGTAATATGTATATCCTCTATACTTGCTTTTAATTCTCTTGAAACAATGTTTTCTATTTGAGCAACCTGTTCTTGTGTTAAATTATTTGCATGTTTTACTACAACATTTATACTATTATCATTTATTAGTATTACTGAATTATCGAACCCTTTTGTTTTAATTAGATTTTCTATAATTGCAATTGCGTTTTTTCTATCAT
The DNA here is from genome assembly GCA_964507565.1 of uncultured Clostridium sp. Classification (GTDB taxonomy): domain Bacteria; phylum Bacillota; class Clostridia; order TANB77; family CAG-508; genus CAG-793. Next base: position 6,705 of record CAZDPV010000023.1, on the reverse strand, counting down.
TTATATTTTTTATTTCATTAGATGCAATAGACTTTTGATCAGAAGGTATCTTATCATTTTCCAAAATTTTTTGATATGTTTCTAACATTTGAGAATACATTGTATCTCTTTCCAACTTTGTTTGTGCAAAATATCCGGAGCTATTTGTTTCTAAATCATATTTATTTTTTTCCACATTAGTTGATGCTTCTACTGAATTCAAAACTTCTTCTTGATTGCTTTCTTCATTATTTTTAGTTTCATTTTGAGTTTCTGTGTTTGATTCATTATCTTTATTCTGTGTTATTTCCTCATTATTATCTATTTGACTTTGGTTTTTTGTAACGTCTTGATTTTCTTCTTTATTATTTTCAATAGTGTTTTGTATATTGTTCACATTTTCTGCTGAAATATTTGTACTTACAAGTTTTGCATCCCCTAATTCTGCTATATTTATTTTTAGATTGTTTGAATAGTTCAAATATCCAGCTGTCATTAACATTAAGGAGATTGCTATAAGCGCAACTTGGCTTTTTTTCAAAAATTTAAAATCCAATAGTTTTTTTGATTTTCTCTTATTTTCTTTATTGCCTATTGTAAATATTTGTGTACATAATGCTGTTTTATTATTATCTGCATATCTGCTTCCTTTTTTGTTTTTATTAGGAAATAATTTTATATATGTAACTTTCAAATCAATTCTCCTCCACCATCTTAAATACTTGTATTTTATGTGCTAATAAACCTGTTGCTGCCTCAACCGCTTGCACAATATTTGATTTAACTTCTGCATTTCCAGCACCTGTAGCAGTTATTATTGCTCCTTCTATTTTCGGACTTACAACGCTTTGTGTAACTGGTTCTTTTGTTCCATCACTATTTTCTTTATATATTATTTCTTTTTGATTATTTACTTCTGATATTGTTCTCGTACCCCCTCCTGTGTCACTTTCGGTTGTATTACTTTCTTTTGAATCTTCATTATAAACAGGTAAAAGTGTGCTGCTTTCTGCGTAAGTAATCATTACTTTTACATTTCCAACACCTGAGATTTTAGATAATATTTTTTCAAGTTTTATTTCTATATTTTCTTCATTTTTTGTATTGCTCGAAACTTGTACTATTTCATTATTGTCAATATTATTTAAGTCTTGTTTAGTTGTTTTCTTATTTCCATGCATTATATAATTTATTGCAATAACTACAATTATTAGAAGTATTAAGAATACTACAAGGTTTTCTATCTTATGTTTTCCTTGAAAAATATTTTTTAATTTTTCACTAATCATTCTTTTTTTCGCATAATACATACTTACTATGCTTATCCTTTCTATATAATTTTAACTTTCGTTATTTATTAAACTAGTCTATTTCTATATATTCTTGTTTTATATCATAGTTTTTTTCTAAATATTCCATTAAATCTTTCTTTTGACTTGTTGAAATTCCTGTTGCAACTTTATCCTTAATTGATATTTCAATTTTATTTACTTTATAGTCAGACTCTTCCTTGTATTCGGTTATGTTGCTTATATGTATTAAAGTAATTTTATAGTCTTTATTATATTCAACTATAATATCTTTACTTTCATATCCCATGCTTTTCATCTTATCATTTATACTTGTAATTATCTTTTGTCTAAATAATGAATTAACTGTTGTATCTGTTTTATTTGATACCGATGCATTTGTTTTATTTGCAGTTATGTAATTATCAAGTTCATATTCATTCAGATTTATGCTATTTCCTATTACAGGTTGTATTATTGAAAATAAAATAAAAATTCCTATTACAACCTTAATATATTTTTTATTTTTATTTTCAGGTAATATCATCTGAATAATTGTTCCTATTATTACAGCAATTATAATTCCCTGTGCCCATATATTTATTTTTGAAATCAATTTTTCTTCTCCTTTTTTTATTTATCCATACATAACTCCGCTGTTGGAAACTCTCATCACCACCGCGATTCCAATTATTAGCATTGCTGTTATTGTGAACATTACAGCTAAAAGTATTTTAAAAGTTCCTGCAATTTGTTCTATTAAATTAACTATTTTTTCATCTGCAATTGGCTGACAAAGTGATGCACCTAAGTAGTATGTTATAGTTAGTGCGGTCAAATTTAATATAGGTTTAATGCATATTCCTAATATTACAAATATTCCAACAATTCCTACAGAATTTTTAATAATATTTCCATAGCCCAGTATTGTGTCTACTGCATCACCAAGGATTTTACCAACTACTGGAACAGACGCAGAAACTATTGATTTTCCTGCTTTTAATGTAATTCCATCAACTCCACTTGTTAATTTTCCTTCTAATGATGCAATACTTATAAATAATGTAAGTACCGTAGTTAATACCCATATAGTTCCTTTTTTTAGATATTTTGATAGCTTGTCTACTTGTACTTGATCTGAAATCTTGGATGTTATTTCTAGTGCTGTTGCAACAAGTATTATTGGAATTAATGCCTTAGTAATAAAATTTCCTATGAATGTAACTATTATTATTAAAATTGGCTCTATCATACTCGTTGTTGTTATGTTCCCAGTTGCAATCATAAGTGTAGACATAAGTGGAATTAGTGAATTAGAAAATGCCGTTAAATCTTGTATTGATGATTTTATCATTGTAATTATGTTTGAAAAATTTTTCATTACTAGAGTAACAATTAGTATATATTGAATATAATATGCAATTTTTGAAACTGATTCATTTCCCAGATTTTCACTAATTGATTTTAATATACTGTGTATTATTATAATTACAATCACTCCTATAAGTGTAGTAATTGCTTCTTTTATATTTTTTCCTAAAAGTGTCGTAATTGTTCTTATTATTTTGTTATTGTCGAAATTTCCCGTTACACTTGAATTAAATATTTCTGATATATCAAATTCTTCACTATATTTTTCAGCATTTTTTATAAAACCTGATATTCCATAATTGTCTTCCTGTTCTTTAAGAATATCTTCATCGTTACTTAAGATTTGATTTGAGTTACTATTTTTAAAGTCAATATCACTATCAGTATTATGTATTCCATCTGATGCAAATACCTGCTTAGGCATAAAATATATTGTAATTATTGTTAATGCAATTATTATCTCTTTTTTCATTTGTTATCACCTCTTGAAATTTATGTTTTTTATTTAAACTTTTTGTAATATGTTTAAAGCTTGTTTTAAAATATAATTAGTATGTAATCCAAGTTTTAGTTTATTTTAGTTTCATTTATCATTTTGTTTTATTCATTTTTATGAATCCTAGAGTATTTTTATTATAGTATTTAGTAAGGCCTGTATTATTGGTATAGACATTGAGATAATTAAAACTTTTCCGGCAACATCTACCTTACTTGCTATTGCTGACTCTCCAGAGTCTTTGCAAATACTTACTGCAAACTCTGCAAGTATAGCTATTCCTGTTATTTTCATTAGTATTTTTAAAAATTCTGTATTTATGTTAGTTTTGTTGGCAATACTTTCTAGTAGACTAAGTATTGATTGAACCTTTCCGGTTACCATAAGTAAAATTATTACACCTGCTAAAATTGATGCATAAATAGTAAATTCTGGTCTATACTGTTTTAAAATGACTATTATTATTACAGCAATAAAAGCGACTCCTATAATTTTTACAATGTCCATATCTACCACCTTTTTTATAAATTAAACATTGTTCTAACAGTTGAAAATAAGTTGCTCACTTCTTTTATAACCATTGTTAAAACAATTATTAAACCTGCCAAAGTTGTCATCATTGCTTGATCTTCTCTTCCTGCTCTAACCAAAACTTGGTATAACACTGCAACTAAAATACCTATTGCTGCTATTTTAAATAATAAATCAATACTCATTTTACATTCCTTTCAATTTTATTGTTTTGCCTATATAAGAACAATAACAATAGTTAATCCTACCGTGAGACCCAATGTTTTATACAACTTTTCATTTTTATTTTTTTCTATTTCAGCTTCTTTTATTTTTGTTTCCAAAAACTTTTTAGTTAATCTAATTTCACTTACTTGTCCATCTAAATCGGTTTTACCAAGCATTTTAGCTAAGCCCTTTAATGTTTCAATATCATCTTTTGTAAGCTTTGTATTAGATGAATCTAATGCTGCTTCCCAAGCTTCTCCTGCTGTCATTACCTTCATATTATTTGATGCATTTTCAAATATACATTTAATTTCATCCTTGCAAGTCTTAGATATTTCTAAAAAAACATCTGGAACAGGTTCATATGTAAATTTGATTTTTTCCTCAAAAATATTTAGTGCTCTTTGAATTTCCGCTAATTGTTTAACTCTTGTTGTATAGGTTTTTGAAATAAGAATTCCTATAAATGCAGATATGCAAAAAATAGTTGTTAAAAACATAAATTTAATAATTTCCATATACTTGTCCTCTTTTCATTCGTATATAACATATATATTCACTCAAATGATATTTATTACAATATTTCATCCCCACATTTATACATATTTTTGTCTAATGTATAAATCTTTCTTATTTTTCCCTTTTTTTCAAGAAAAACAATCTTTTTAAACAACTTTTGTTCGTATAATTTATTAAGATTATTGTTAAGTTTTATGTCATTTATACTGTCTCCATGTGCTGTAAATATTCCCTTTACACCTGAGCAGATGCCATAATTTATTGCATCTACATCTTCTTTTGTTCCTATTTCATCAGCTACTATTACCTGTGGAGACATCGTTCTAACTGCTATATTCATTCCTAAACTTTTTGTAACATTGTCTAATACGTCTGTTCTTAGTCCAACATCATTTTGTGGAATCCCTTTGTACATTGCAGCAATTTCACCTCTCTCGTCTATTAAAGAAACGTTATATCCAGTGTTGCTTATGCTACGGACTAGATCTCGTAATACGGTCGTTTTTCCATACCCAGGTGGAGACACGATAAAAGTACTATTTATTGTGTTATTCTCAATTACATCTCTTAATAGTTCATCGCTGATGCCTATTATTTCTTTTGCAATTCTAAAATTCAATGACGATACATAGTTTATGTTACTAATTTTCCCATCTTTCATTGCAATGTTTCCTGTTATTCCAACTCTATGTCCTCCTAATAGTGTAATAAAACCACTACATATTTGTGATTGGTATGAGTAAATTGAATTGTCACAAATTATTTGTACAATTTGCAATATATCTTTTTGGTTTGGAACAAAATCTGTTATTTTCTCTTCATCATTATACTTTAAGATAATCGGTCTATTTACTCTTATCCTTATTTCAGTTAATTCATTTAATTTGTCTTTATTTATTTCATTGGAAACTTTAGTAGGTAGTGCTCTATAAATTATTTGTAAGTTCATCATTTTTCTCCTTTTTATTTTAAGATTGGTTTGATTTTTATACTTTATTAAATAATTGTTTTGCTTTAGATTTATTAAAATTACCTATGCTTTTGTTTTTCTCTAATTATTTTTTTGCACAAAAAATATAGCATATTAAAATATATGCTATATTTATGTTTTTATTCCATACTTTTATTTGAACCTTCAAAACTTTCTCTTTTTGTTGACCTCCTACAATATTTTATAAGATTTATTTTTTATTTCTTTAACTTCTTCTCAACTCTTTTTATTGTACTGTATATGTTCCATCTCCTACTGGGGTAAGTATTACACCAGATTTTAGAGAAACTAGAGGCCTCAACCCAAGGGCGTAGCTATAGCTGTCGTAGTCCAAGCTCGCATCGTCATAATACAAATACCTCAAGTTGCTCGTGCCGGCAGACGAAGGACTAGCAAGCCAATAATAATATCCTCTATTATATGGAGCTCCATCATTTGGTATACTATTGCTATCATTAAGTGACGTACTTGCTTGATTACCTGTTCCTTTTCTATTATAAATATATCCAGTTTCATTATAGTCCGTACCGCTTGTTTCGTATGTGTATGTTTTTCCATAATATTTGTTGTAACTTTCTATAAAGATATCTTCTGTTGGACCTCCTACTACCCAGTCTGCTAATGTACCGTCTAAATATGTACTATAATTTGAAGCTGTTAACATATAATATGTTGCTTTTGCATTTGCATTTGTTGATGTTTTATATGTTTTATACCATGAACATAATTTATCTGCATCTGGTATTACATTCGCTGTTGTTCCACTAGATGCTCCTGTATTTTGTGTTGTATCTCCTCTATTAGTCTTTGATATTAAGTATACATGTGTACTTCCATCACTACTAAATTTATTTCCTGCATAGAATATCTCCCAGTTGCTATCTCCTTTATATGTTACTTGCTTTCCTATATATTGCTTTGCTGTATCGGTTGTTGCACTTGCTCCCGAAATTGCTGTTGCTATTTCTGCTGTTGTTATTGGCTCCGGATTTATAAATTGATTTACTGTACAGGTTTTGTTTGATGTACTTGCTGTTCCACCATTTGGAGTGTATTTTATTATAAATATGTATTTTCCATTTGCTGTTACATTCATTGTTGCTGTTCCTGTACTTGATAAACTTGTACTGTCTTCTTTAGCTATTCCTGTTACTGTTCCTTCTTGCATTGTTGCTGTTATGTTTATTGTTAATGTTTGTCCTATTGCTATTGAATTTGCTTCTGTTACAGTTGTTCCACTCGCATTCTTTACTGTAAATTCAACAGTTGGACGAGGTCCTGCCTTTGCTGTATTTGTTATTTCTTGGCTTGCTTTATTTACC
>CAZDPV010000022.1:0-25576 GCA_964507565.1 uncultured Clostridium sp. | reverse complement strand
TAAAATTATGAAAATATTGTAAAAATGTTTTTTCTATGATATTGTAATAATAACATATTTTATATGTAAAAAAGAAAGTTTACATAAGAACAAAAACGTGATATAATAGTATATGCGAAGGAGAGATAATAATGGAAGAAGATATTTTACTAGAAATAATTAGTCAAGAATTATTAAAGCATGAGCAAGAAAAAGAAAAAGTAGAGCTACAAATTATAGATGAGAAGGATAAAACAAGATTACAAGAAGGAAAAAATGACATTGCAGGATTAAATGCAGCAATTGAAAGTTATAAAAAGGATAGAGTAGATATTATCAATATGTCTGAAAAGAAAAAAGATACGGTAAACGAAATTGAAATTGCCCAAAACGATTATAACAAAATAATTGCACAAAATCAAAAGTTATTACAAGAGCAAAGTGAATATAAAAAAGAAATCGAAAAATCACAAGGGCGTCTTGTAATTGGACCTGATGGAAAAATGACAAAATCCAACGAACAAAAAGAATATGAAAATGATTTGGAAAAAATAAATCAAGAATTAGCTGAATTTTCTACTAAAATTAGTAATGCTAAAAATAAAATATATAGTGCACAGGAAAGAGTAAAAAACGCTGAAAATTATACAGATAAAATGCTATCTAAATATCATATTACAAGACAACAAGTACAAGTTAAATGGGCACAAGAAGAATATGGCTTAGTTGGATTAAATGATAACAGAGCAGTACATAACAGAATTATAAAAGTAATTGCAGAGGCTAATAATCTAGGAAGACTTAATCCAAATCCAGAGAATTTAAAAAAATTAGAAGCATTAAAACAAGTTGTACCTCAAATTGATGAATTAGCAAAGGTTTACACTCAATTAAGGAATGGCAAATTATTAGATACGCTATATGAAGATATAAATTTTGATGAATTAAGTTATAATGAATTATTGGAAAAAGCAAAATCAATAATAGAAATGATTGAAAAGCCACTTCAACCCAAAGTACCAGTAGAAACAATACAGCCTGAAGCTCCAGCAGAACCAATACAGACTGAAGTACCGGTAGAAACAATACAGCCTGAAGCTCCAGCAGAACCAATACAGGCAGAAGCTTCAGCAGAACCAACACAACCAAAAGCCCAAGAAGGTCAAGCAGGATCTCCTACTTCAATAGGAATAAACCAAGGCTCAAGAAATGCTGAAATGAATGGTTTTGAAGTAAGACCAATACCAATACAAATGCCAATAAAAAATAATGAAGATGCAAAAAAAACACACCAAACAAAGTACTATGCAAATATTGCAATATATGGTAGAAAACTATCGATAAAATTAGGAAATACAGAAAAAGAATATGAATATTTGTACGATGACAATAAAATAAAACAAATGATAAAAGAAGAATTACAATCTAGTTTAATAACAGGAAGATTATTTTTTAATCAAGAAGAAATTAAAAACATTGAAGACTCAGTTGGAATAAATGATTTGATTGGTAAGAAAGCAGATTTAAACATCGTTTATGCATTGATAAAAACAGAAAAAAGTAAAACAGATCTTATGAAATTAGATGACAAAGATACTATAAAGGACTTAAAATCAAGAATTAATAGTGCAATAACAAAATATGCAGACACAATGAAACCTGCTGACAATAAATCATTTGAAGCTAGTTTTAGCAAACCAATACTTATAAAATATGATTGTAAAGATAAAGCAAATTTGGAAGATTCAGAATATGCAAAACTAAAAGAAAATGCATACAATGCTAAGAGTTATGCAAAAGTAAACGCAAATTGGTATACAAGAGTGAGTTGGAAGTTTAGAGATATAATGAATAAATATTTTAATAAGACAAAAACTATTACAGCTCCGATAGTGGATCAAACAGCATATAATAAAGCAAAAGAAGAACGTGAAAAATTCATAGAAGAGATGAATGGAAAGCCTAAAGATATTGGAGAAACAGAAAGATGTGTACAAGGATACATGATGGGGAAAGATAAATATCCTAAAATAACAAAACAAAAAGACAACAACCAAGAACGTTAAAAAATAATCTAAAATCATTGACAATTAAGCTTATAAATGATAAAATAATACTGTTGATTTAAAATGCAGAAATTCTACATTAAAGTCAACAGTATTTTACTATTTTAATTAAAATTTTAACAAGTTTTATAAAAAAACTAAAAAATTATTAAATAATAAAATGCAAATATAAAAATAGGAGGTGAAATTTAAGTGCCAACAATTAATCAATTAGTAAGAAAAGGAAGAAAAACTTCAACAACAAAATCAAAGTCTCCAGCTCTTCAACATGGATTCAATTCTATGAAAAACAGAGAAACATCTGCTAGAGCACCACAAAAAAGAGGCGTTTGCACAGTAGTTAAAACTGTAACTCCAAAAAAGCCAAACTCAGCATTAAGAAAAGTTGCCAGAGTTAGACTATCAAACGGGTATGAAGTAACATCTTACATTCCAGGAATTGGACACAACTTACAAGAACATAGTGTTGTTCTTATAAGAGGAGGAAGAGTAAAAGATCTTCCAGGTGTTAGATACCATATTGTAAGAGGAACTCTTGATACTGCCGGAGTTAAAGACAGAATGCAAGCAAGATCTAAGTATGGAGCAAAAAGACCAAAGAAATAATGGTTAGCTTTAGACTTTAATAATAGTAAATTTATAATAAATAACATTATAAATTTTATAAACTATTATAAGTAGTGCAATATAATTGATAATTAAGTTAGTACTTAAATTTGAAATAAATTGCACTATACGGAGAAGAAAGTTTATATTAAAATTATGATTTTAAAAATAAAAACTTCTCAGAGTACCGCAATGCAAATATTTGCATTAAAATTTTAAAAGGAGGGAAGAATAGTGCCAAGAAAAGGATTTATAGCAAAAAGAGATGTATTACCAGATCCAATGTATAACAGTAAAATTGTTACAAAGCTAATAAATAATGTTATGCTTGATGGTAAAAAAACAGTTGCACAAACAATTGTATATGATGCATTTGATATAATCAAAGAAAAAACTGGAAAAGAACCATTAGAAGTTTTCCAAGATGCATTAAATAATGTTATGCCAGCTCTAGAAGTAAAAGCTAGAAGAGTTGGTGGTGCAACATATCAAGTTCCACTAGAAATTAGACCTGAAAGAAGACAAACATTAGGATTAAGATGGTTAGTTAAGTATGCAAGAACAAGAAACGAAAAGACAATGTCAGAAAAACTATCAGCTGAAATAATGGATGCTGTTGCAGGAAACGGTGGAGCATTTAAGAAAAAAGAAGATATGCACAAGATGGCTGAAGCTAACAAGGCTTTTGCTCATTACAAATTCTAAAATTTAACAGAAAGGGGAAAAATATATGGCCGGAGACGGAAGAGAATTTCCTTTAGAGAAAACAAGAAATATAGGAATTATGGCCCACATTGATGCGGGAAAAACAACAACAACTGAAAGAATACTTTTTTACACAGGAAGAACACACAAAATTGGTGAGGTTCATGATGGTGCAGCTACTATGGACTGGATGGTTCAGGAGCAAGAAAGAGGTATTACAATAACTTCAGCTGCTACAACATGTCATTGGGATGGATGCAGAATAAATATAATTGATACCCCAGGTCACGTTGATTTTACAGTAGAAGTTGAAAGATCATTAAGAGTACTTGATGGTGCAGTTCTTGTTTTAGCTGCAAAAGGTGGAGTTCAACCACAATCAGAAACAGTATGGAGACAAGCAGATAAATATCAAGTACCAAGAATGGCTTATGTAAATAAGATGGATATTGTTGGAGCTGATTTCTATGCATGTGTTGATCAAATGAAAGAAAGATTAGGATGCAATCCAGTTCCAATTCAGTTACCAGTTGGTAAAGAAGATGGATTCCTTGGAATTGTAGATTTAATAAAAATGAGAGCATTTGTTCAAACTGATACATTAGGAAAAGTTATTGAAGAATGTGATATTCCAGAAGATATGAAAGAAGAGGCAGAAAGCTATAGAAATGCACTAATAGAAGCAGCTGCAGAACAAGACGATGAGTTGATGATGAAATATCTAGAAGGTGAAGAACTTACAATAGACGAAATTAAACTAGGTCTAAGAAAAGGAACAATTTCTAATAAATTAGTACCAGTAACATGCGGCTCATCATATAAAAATAAAGGTGTACAAGAATTATTAGATGCAATAGTTGCTTTCTTACCATCACCACTTGATATTCCACATATTAAAGGTGTTGATGAACAAGGCAATGAAGTTGAAAGAAAGACAGATGACAAAGAACCTTTCTCAGCTTTAGCATTTAAAATTATGACAGACCCATTTGTTGGAAAGTTATGTTTCTTTAGAGTATATTCTGGTACAGTTGACACAGGTACAACTATACTAAATGCTACTAAGGACAAAAAAGATAGAATAGGAAGAATTCTACTAATGCATGCTAACCATAGACAGGATGTTGATAAAGTTTATGCTGGAGATATTGCAGCAGCAGTTGGATTAAAAGATGTATCAACAGGAGATACACTATGCGATCCAGACCATCCAGTAATACTTGAATCAATGGAATTCCCAGAACCAGTTATTGATATTGCTATTGAGCCTAAAGATAAAGCAAATAGCGAAAAAATGGGAATCGCTTTAGCAAAACTTGCTGAAGAAGATCCAACATTCAAAACATGGACTGACCAAGAAACAGGTCAAACTATTATCGCTGGAATGGGCGAACTTCACCTAGACATTATCGTTGATAGATTAAAAAGAGAATTCAAAGTTGAATGTACTGTAGGAAAACCACAAGTTTCTTACAAGGAAACAATTAGAAACAAAGTTAGAGTTCAAGGTAAGTTTGTTCGTCAATCTGGTGGACATGGACAATACGGAGACGTATGGTTTGAAATGGAACCATTAGAGCCAGGATCAGGAGTACAATTTGAAAATAAAGTTGTAGGTGGTGCTGTACCTAAGGAATTCATTAAACCAGCAGAAGAAGGATTAAGAGAAGCTGCAATGAGCGGAATTTTAGCTGGATACCCAGTTATAGATTTCAAAGCAGCACTTGTAGATGGATCTTATCATGAAGTCGATTCTTCAGAAATGGCCTTCAAAGTTGCCGCATCAATGGCATTTAAAGAAGGTTGTAGACAAGCCAAATCAGTTTTACTAGAGCCTATTATGAAGGTTGAAGTAACAGTTCCAGAAGAATATATGGGAGATGTTATTGGAGATATAAATGCTAGACGTGGTAAAATGGAAGGAATGGAAGCAAGAAGCGGAAACGAAGTAATAAGAGGATTTATTCCACTTTCAGAAATGTTTGGATATGCAACTGACTTACGTTCTAAAACACAAGGAAGAGGAACATACTCAATGGAACCATCTCATTACGAAGAAGTTCCAAAATCAATCTTAGATCAAATAGTAACATCAAGAGCTAAGAAAAATGATTAGTAAAGTTTATGTAATATGAAGAAATTCATATTACATATAAATTATTATGATTTGCAAATTGCATTTCATTAAATAATAATTAGAACACTTGCAATTTTTATTAAAATGTTATAGAATAAAAGTGCAAAAATAAATCGCTTAAATTCAAGCGATAAATAAAATAAGTTATTAATGTTTAGAAGTTAATAAACAAAAAATAAGGAGGAATTTAAAATGGCTAAGGAAAAATTCGTTAGAAATAAGCCACATGTTAACATTGGTACAATTGGTCACGTTGACCACGGAAAAACAACAACAACAGCAGCAATTACAAAATGGTTAAGCTTAAAAGGTCAAGCAAACTTTGAAGATTATAGTGCAATTGATAGTGCACCAGAAGAAAAAGCAAGAGGAATAACAATCAATACAGCTCACGTTGAGTATGAAACTGATAACAGACATTATGCTCATGTTGACTGTCCAGGACATGCTGATTATGTAAAGAACATGATTACAGGTGCCGCACAAATGGATGGAGCAATACTTGTTGTTTCAGCAGCTGATGGTCCAATGCCTCAAACAAGAGAGCATATACTATTAGCAAGACAAGTTGGTGTTAAATATATCGTTGTTTACTTAAATAAATGCGATATGGTTGATGACCCAGAATTATTAGAATTAGTTGAAATGGAAGTTAGAGACTTATTATCAAGTTATGGTTTCCCTGGAGACGAAATTCCAATCGTAAAAGGATCTTCATTAAAAGCTTTAGAGTCAGAGTCAAAAGACCCAGAAGCACCAGAATATCAATGCATAAAGGAATTAATGGCTGCAGTTGATAGCTATATACCAACACCAGCTAGACCAATAGACCAACCATTCTTAATGCCTATCGAAGACGTTATGACAATTTCAGGAAGAGGAACAGTTGTAACAGGTAGAGTAGAAAGAGGACAATTAAAAGTTCAAGACGAAGTTGAAATTGTTGGACTTTCACCAGAAAGAAAGAAGACAGTTGTTACTGGAGTTGAAATGTTTAGAAAAACTCTTGATGAAGCTGAAGCTGGAGACAACATCGGTGTTCTATTAAGAGGAACTCAAAGAAATGAAATTGAAAGAGGTCAAGTTCTTGCAAAGCCAGGAACAATACATCCACATACAAAATTCAAGGCTCAAGTATATGTACTTACAGCTGATGAAGGTGGACGTCATACACCATTCTTTAATGGTTATAGACCACAATTCTATTTCAGAACAACAGACGTTACAGGACTAATTGATTTACCAGAAGGAGTAGAAATGGTTATGCCAGGTGATAACATCGACATGACAATCGAATTAATCACTCCAATTGCTATGGAGCAAGGATTAAGATTCGCTATTCGTGAAGGTGGAAGAACAGTAGGTTCTGGAGTTGTTGCTGAAGTTATTGAGTAATAAACTATAAAAACAAAAACTTTCGAGATTTTCTCGGAAGTTTTTTTGCTAATATTGACAATTTACCATATTCATTATATACTTGCATCATACAAAAAAACATGTTTATAGAATTCATATATATAAACGTTATAAACGTAGAAAAAGAGGAGTTAATATGAAAAAAACAGTTACTCTAATAATAGTAATTATTATAACTTTAGGAACTGCAAGTTTTGTATGTGCGAAAACTGGAACAGTTACAACACAGGGGCTTAACTTCAGGGAAGAAGCGTCAACATCTTCAAATTCAATGATGAAAATAGATAAAGATACAACTGTAAACATAATTGGAGAAGAGAAAGAATGGTATAAAATTACATATAAGGATAAAACAGGATATGTAAGCAAACAATATATAAATTTAAATAATGATGACAATACAGGAACTACAACTACTGATACGAATGTTACAGAAGAAATAAAAACAGTTTCATCAGCTACAATATATTCATTACCATTACTAAATTCAACAAAAATTCAAAATGTAAATAACGGAGAAAAAGTAATACTAATTTCAGTAGTAGGAAAATGGGCATATATTCAGACTGATTCAATATCAGGATGGATTATTGCAAGTAAATTAAACTCAACATTGATTAAGTCAAATGAGGAAATAAATACAGTACCTGAGAATGGAAATTCAAATAATGCTACGAACAGTGAAATACAAGATGTCCAAACAAATAATAATGTAGAAGAAAGTACTAACAGTGCAAATGAACAAGTATCATCAAATGAAAATACAGCTAAAGAAGAGCAAACAACAAATAATGATATAAAATTTCCAGCAACAATGTATGTAAATGTGGAAGCAGTATATGTTAGAAGTGAAGCAGACAAAACATCTAAAGCTGTTACAAGTGTTGGAAGAGGAACTCCAATAACGGTAATAGGAAAATCGGGAGATTGGTATAAAGTTGAAGTAAGTGATGGAAAAGGATATATAATGGGTAGTTTTCTATCAACAACCAAATAATAAAAACTAGAGAATAATCAAATATGTAAAAAGAATAATTAAAAAAGAGTACAAAGTTAAATAAAAAAGATAATTGTGGGGGCACAGAAAGGTTAAAATGAAAAGAATCTTATGTGTCCTCACTGTTATTACAATTTTAATAATAATAGCACTATATAAAGGTGGTATTTCTATTTTTGATTATAAAGGTAAAACAGAAGGAAAATTTATTGCAATAATAGAAAGCAAAGCAACTGAAAAACAATATGTAAATTCATATATTGCTACAATAGAAAAGAAAAAGTTTATACTATATATACCAAAGAATATACAAGAATTTAAGCTTGGATCGCTAATAGAAATAGATGCAACCTATCAAGAGCCACAATCACAAAGAAACTCAGGAGGATTTGACTATAAAATATATTTAAAAACAAAAAAAATATACGGAAGTTTTAAGGTTTCATCTGCAAAACTAATTACAAATTCTAATAAATTGTATTTAATAGAGAACATAAAAAATCATATAGAAACAATAGCTAGAAATAACCTTAAATCAGAAAATGCAAATTTATTGATAGGGTTATTACTTGGAGATAAAGAAAATATAAGTGAAGATGTAGTAGAAAATTTTAGGAAAGCAAGCCTAAGTCATATACTAGCTGTATCAGGGGCACATTTTTCCTATGTAATTCTGGTAGTATCTTTTTTATCAAAAAGGTTAAAAAGAAAAAGAATAGGACAAATAATTAAAATTTTTTCTATAATATTTTTTATGAACTTAACAGGAAATACTCCTTCAGTAATAAGAGCCGGGATAATGAACATATTACCAATAATAGCAAGTATTTTACACAGAAAAGCAGACTTTTGGACGGATATTTCAATTTCGCTACTAGTTCAAATTTTAAATAACCCGTATGTAATATTTGATATGGGACTGATTTTATCTTATGGTGGAGTAATAGGAATTGTCTTATTCTATAATTATATTTATCAAAAAATAAAATTTAAGATGATAAGTGTAACACTTAGTGCAAACATTTGCATAATACCAATAATGATGTATAATTTCAATACAATATCACTAAGCTTTTTAATTTCAAATATATTAGCTTCTAATTTACTAGGAATAATAATAATTTTAGGATTTGTATCAGTAATAATACAAATTAAACCAGTCTACTTTGTGTTAGACATACTACTAAAAATACTGAATCAAATAGCTGAAATATCAGCCAAGATACCATTTTCAAACATATATGTTTCAACTACAAATATATTTTCAATAATTATGTTTTATATTTTAATATTTTTAATTATAAAAAAGAGAAAAAAGCTAATCCCTATAATAATTATTCTAATAATAATATTTAATGTAAATTATGAAAAGATAATTTTAAAAATAAATGATAGTATGATAATAAATTTTATTGATGTTGGACAGGGAGATAGTACACTCATAAGAACAAAAGATACAAATTTAATTATAGATAGTGGAGGAAGTGCAGATGGTAAATATGACGTTGGAAAAAACATACTTCTACCATATTTATTAGATAAAAAAATTACAAAAATTGATTATATAATGATTTCACATTTTGATGCAGACCACTGTCAAGGATTTATGTATGTAATGAACAATATAAAAGTAAAGAATGCAATAATTTCAAAGCAAGCTATAGATAGTGAGCTTTATCAAGAATTTTCAAAAATAGCCCAAAAGAAAAAAATAAATATTATATATGCTAAGCAAGGGGATAATATAAACATAAAAAACTTAAACTTAGAAATATTAAAACCAGGTGATAATTTCATACTAAATAATCCTCTAAATAATAATGCGATTGTATGTAAATTAAGATATAAAAGTTTTTCAATGCTATTTACTGGAGATATAGAAAAAGAAGCAGAAAATGAGCTGCTAAAGGAAAAAACAAACATAAAAGCTGACGTTCTAAAGGTCGGACACCATGGATCAAAAACGTCATCAGAAGAAGAACTACTAAAGAAAATATCTCCTAAAATTGCGTTAATAGGAGTAGGAAAAAACAACAAATTTGGACACCCCAATAGTACAACCATAGAAAAGTTAGAAAATATAAAATGTAAAATATATAGAACAGATTTAAACGGCGAAATCTGCTTAAAAATAAATAAAAGTGGAAAAATATTAGTCAATACAAAACTAAAATAATAAAAAGTATTGACAGCTAGAAGCTAATTAAATATACTAGAATAAAACATAGTAAAAAAGTATTCTTGAAAGTTTAATTTAATCATGAAAACACACATATTTTTTATATGAATATAAATTTAAGTAGAAATGGAAAGGAATGAAATTTAAATGAAAAAAAAGATGATAATTACATTAGCAATAATATTCATAATAGTTGCAATTTTGATATTCGGAGGAATAATCTATTATCAGAAATCACTTGAAGCGGTTAGCAGTAATAGTCAGAATATTTCCGTAAAAATAGAAAAGGGTATGGTAGCATCACAAATTGCGACAACACTAAAAGAAAAAGGGTTAATAAATAGTGATTTTGCATTTAAAATATATGTAAAAATAAATAAAATAAGTGGAATGCAGGCTGGAACGTATACATTAAATAAAAATATGAGCGTTCAAGAAATTGTAAAACAGTTGCAATCAGGAACTGAAAACAAGGAAGAAACTATAAATATTACATTTTTAGAAGGCAAGAATATGAGATGGATTGCAAAGAAAATTGCAGAAAATACAAATAACACCGAAAACGCTGTATTTGAAAAGTTAAAAGATGAAAGTTATTTAACCTCAGCAATTAATAAATATTGGTTTATAACAAATGATATAAAAAATGATAATATATATTATTCCCTTGAAGGATATTTATTTCCAGACACCTATAATTTTTTGAATAAAGATGTAACAGTTGAAACTATTTTTAATACAATGTTGGATCAAATGGAAAGTAAACTAAGTAAATATAAAACACAAATATTAAATTCAAATTTATCAGTACACAAGTTATTAACAGTTGCCTCAATTGCAGAAATGGAAGCTGCAAACGAAGAAGATAGATCTGGAGTTGCTGGAGTAATATATAATAGAATAAAAAATAATATGTCTATTGGAAGTGATGTTACCACATACTATGCAATTAAAGTGGACATGTCTGAAAGAGACTTATATCAAAGCGAACTAAATAAATATAATCAATATAATACACGAGGACCTAATATGCAGGGAAAATTACCAGTAGGACCAATCTCAACCGTAGGTCTAGAATCAATAGACGCAGCAATTAATCCGGAAAATAATAATTATTTATTCTTTGTTGCCGACAAAAACGGAAAAATATATTTTGCCAAAACTAATGATGAGCATGATAAAATTATAGCAAACTTAAAAAGCAAAGGATTATGGTATACTTATGAGCAGTAATTTTTATATTAAAGAGTATAAAATATAAAAAATAGGAAATAATCACTTTAAATGAGGTGATTATATTGAAAAAATCTATTATTGTAGGACTAATTTTTGCTGCAATTATGTTAGGAATAGTTTTAGGCGTAATTGTTCATCTATACAATGATGAAAAAGTTGCAAAGATTGATGAAAATCAAAGCGAAATATTAAAACAAGCTAACAACAATAAAACTGTTATTCAAACATCAGAAAATGAAGTAAAGACATCTCCAGGAGCAATAATAACATTAGAGACATATTATAACAAATGTGGACACTCAGTTATAGAAAAGCAAAAAATTGATAATAGTGAAGTAAATAAGCCAGAAGAATATTTTAAAGATAAATATCAAGGATGGAAAATAAAGAAATTTACAACTAGCGAAATAGACCTATATAAAGAAGAAAATAAAATGTGTGATAAGCACTATATAATTAAAGAAAATGATGGATATGTTACAGTTTACAATATAGATGAAAATGGAAATGAAACACTAAAATTAAAAACTGATACACTAACAAAGTATCTACCACAAGGAGATAGAGACTTATTATCAAAAGGAATAAAAGCAAATGGAGATTTAGAGTTACAACAAAAGTTAGGAGATTTTGAGTAAAAAAACTAAAAAGGTAATTATGACAAAAAAGAATTTTATCATTTATTATCATCAAATAAAAAAATACCAAGTTTTAAACTTGGTATTTTTATTACAATTTAGGAGTAGTCTTTTTTAAATCCTCTTTCTTGGGCAAATAGCCTTTTCCATAAAAGTAATGTATATACATAAAAAGCGAAAATAATGCGAATATTACTGCTAAAACATAAATATAAATATCAAAATTAGGCAATTTAAAAATTCTAATAAAGAAAGAACTTACCACAGCAATGTACATTAAAACAGTGGTTAACTTGCCATACCATTTACTAGAAACAACAAGTTCTTTTCCATATAAGAAAGCTGCTCCAACAATTAAAACGATTTCTTTTAAAATCAAAATGACTATAATCCAAAATGGTATAACACCTTTTATAGAAAGTGTCAATAGAACCGAAAGTTGAGTAAGTTTATCAGCCAAAGGATCCATTAACTTACCAAAATCAGAAATTGCATTATATTTTCGTGCAATATATCCATCAAGGATATCGGTTAAAGATGATATAGTAAAAGTTATTAAGGCAAATAAATAATTATTTAATGCCAAAGATATTACTATAATTGGTACAAATATAAATCTAATAATTGTTAAAATATTTGGAATTCTCTTTAAATACCTCATTTTATAATCCCCCTATTATTACATAAAATATCGTTATATTATATCATAAATTTTATTTAACATCAAAATCTAATTCATTATTTTTCAAATCAATATAGATACTTTGACCATTCCTCAATTCGGATTTTAATATTCTATCCGAAAGTTCATCTTCAATATATCTCTGTACTGCTCTTCTCAAAGGGCGAGCACCATACTTGACATCTGTTCCTTTTGAAAGCAAATATTTTTTTGCATCTTCAGAAACAAACATTTTAATATTTTTATCATTTAAAACACTTTGAGTATCTTTTAGCATTAGGTCAACTATTTGCATTAGCTCAGATTCGGTAAGCGAATCAAATACAACAATTTCATCAACTCTATTTAAGAATTCTGGTCTAAAAGTTTCTCTTAAACTTTCATTAATCTTACTTTTTCTAAATTCAGAAGTTGCACCGAATCCTATTGAATTCATATTCTGATTAGAGCCAACGTTTGAAGTCATTATAATAATAGTATTTTCAAAACTTACAGTATTTCCCTGACTATCAGTAAGCCTTCCATCATCTAAAACTTGCAACAAAATATTGAAAACATCATTATGAGCTTTTTCTATTTCATCTAATAATACTATTGAATAAGGATGTCTTTTAACTTTTTCTGTAAGCTGACCAGCATCATCATATCCAACATATCCTGGGGGAGCACCAATCAACTTAGCCGTAGAATTACTTTCCATATATTCCGACATATCAATTCTAATTATTGAATCTCCATTTCCAAACATCTCAATAGCTAGAGCCTTAGCAAGCTCCGTTTTTCCAACACCAGTTGGACCAACAAATATAAAAGATGGAGGTCTTTTAGTACTTTTAAGACCTGCACGATTTCTTCGTATAGCACGTGACACTGCGGTAACAGCATCATTCTGACCTATAATTCTTTTATGAAGATTATCTTCCAATTCTAGCAATTTTTTTGTTTCTTCCTCAGTAATTTTTTGAACAGGAATTTTTGTCCAATTTTCTATTACTCTAGCAATATCCTCAACAGTTAAATCCTTTGGAACCATGTTACTTTCAATAGAGTTAACTTGTTCATTTAAAGAACACTCTTCCATTTTTAACTCAGCAGCTTTTTTATAATCATCGGTAGAATCAGCATTAGCAGCTTCTTCTTTTTCTGCTTGAACATTTGCTAATTTGTTTTTTAGAATTTCTAAATTATATAGATCTTTATTATCTAAGTTAATTCTTGAACATGCCTCATCTAATACATCAATAGCTTTATCAGGTAAGAACCTGTCATGAATGTATTTCTCAGACATATTTACTAACTTGACGATAACATCATCAGATATTTTAACTTTATGGTAATTTTCATAATATCCTTTTATACCTTCCAAGATTGCAATACTATCTTGAACAGAAGGCTCTTCAACCATAACAGGCTGAAATCTTCTTTCTAAGGCAGTATCTTTTTCAATATATTTTCTATATTCATTTAAAGTTGTTGTACCAATTACTTGAATAGTTCCATCTGCAAGGGAAGGTTTTAAAATATTAGCAGCATTCATAGTGTGATCAGCATCGCCAGATCCCATAATATTATGAATTTCATCTATAACTAGAATAATATTTCCAGCTAATTTGCATTCATCAATAATTGCCTTCATTCTAGCTTCAAATTGACCTCTGAATTGGGTTCCAGCAACAACCGCAGTCATATCCAATAAATAAATTTCTTTATTTAACAATTTAGCAGGTACATTTCCATCAATGATACGTATAGCTAATCCTTGAGCAATAGCAGTTTTACCAACACCAGGCTCACCAATTAAACAAGGATTATTTTTTGTACGTCTATTTAATATTTGAATAATTCTTGAAATTTCTTTATCTCTACCAATAACTCTGTCAATTTTTCCATCATGAGCCTTATCAGTTAAATTAGTACCATACATACTTAAATTTTTTCTTTTCTTGTCTTGCTTTTTTTCAGTCTTAACTGATTTTCTTTCAGTAGAATTTGAAGAAGCATCATTTTCTTGTTCCTTATTTCCAAACATTCCTGAAAAAATGGAACCAAGAGGAATAGCAAATCCCATAGGACCCTTACCTTCATCATCTACATTATCATTCTCACTATTTTGCATTTCTCCAATTTCTTCAGGACTAACTCCTTGAACTGAAAGATTAGATGATAAGTCCTTAAACATTTCATTTAATTGACTCGTCATATTACTTATATCTTCATTAGAAAGATTATTTGTGTTGCTAGATATGGTATTTAAAGGGTTTATTCCTTTCTTTTTAGCACACTCATAGCAATATCCAACTTTCTCTATTTTTCCTTTATCATTTTGCTTGCTAATAAATATAACAGCAGTATTTTTTTTACAATCTGAACATAACATATTTAGGTCTCCAATCTGCTTATATTGTACATTAAAAAAGCGGAATAGTCAATAAAAATAATATGATTTTTATATGACCAAAGCCTTGTTAAAAAACATATTTAATGGTATAATTCTAAAAAAGTAACTCGGAAAGGATTATATAATAATGAACAAAACAGTTAGATATACATTATATGCACTTATCTCATCAATATGTATTATAGCAATAATTGTGGGAGTATATTCTCAATTCTTTAAAAGAGTTTCAGAAAATAAAATAGGAGATACAAATTTACCATCTGGAAATAATACAAACGATGTACAAGCAGAAATAAAAGATGCGTTTAAAGATTTATTCACAAATAAATTTTGGGGAGCAGATTATCCAGATACAAACATCAAAAAAATAGATTCTACAAAGTCACTTGTATATGACGCAATAACAGGAAATTATGATAAAGAAGGAAAATATAAAATAACATTAGATATTCCACTAATAAATATTGATAATGAAATTGTCTCAAATTACAACAAAAAAACGCAAGAAATATTTGTAAACAAAGTAAATGATATTATGCAAAAAGCTACAGTATATACAATTTGTGACATGACTTTCACATCATATATAAATAATGATATCTTGTCAGTTGCAATTATGGCTTCCTTAAAAGAAGGAGATAGTGCACAAAGAATAATAGTACAATCATATAATTATGATTTAAAAAATAATAAGGAAATAACAATAAAAGATATTTTAAGTACTAGAGCATTAGACTCAAATGCTGTAAATAAAAAAATAAGTACAATAGTAAAAAAAGCTGCTAAAGACGCTGAATCACTTTCTCAATCAGGGTATGAGATATATCAAAGAGATTTAAATAGCGATATGTATGATATTTCAAATGTAACAAACTTTATTCAAGGACCAAATGGAGAACTATATATAATATATGCCTATGGAAATGAATCTTTTACCTCTGAAATGGATGTAATTGAAATATAATAAGGGTTAAAAATACTTATAAAATGGTAGTATAAAAAGCCAATTAGATAATATAATGAGAAGAAAAATATGCTAAATCTAGCATATTTTTCTTTTTGAATGTGCATAATAAATTATAAGGTGGTGAAAATGCTTAAAAAATTAACTTTTCATGAAATTGTTTGGTATTTCTTTATTTTTGGTATACTTGGAATGTTTTTAGAAAACATTGTATGCTTTGTAACATCAGGAAAAATAGAAAGTAGAAAAGGATTTATAATTGGTCCATTTTGCCCAATATATGGAATAGGTGCAATAATTTTAATAGTACTGTTAGATAAACAAAAACGTAATTGGATAAAAGTATTTTTTTATGGTTCATTTGCTGGGGCAAGTTTTGAATATATATCAAGTTTCGCAATGCAAGCTCTATATGGAACAAAATTTTGGGACTATCCAACATTTGTACTTAATATAAATGGAAGAACTTGTTTAATATATGCAATTTGCTGGGGAGTACTATCAATAGCTTTAATATATTTAATGAAACCAGTATGTGACAAAATAATAAAGGATTTTGAATCAAAAAAATTAGACATAATTATATTTATCTTTATGATTTTAGACACAATTATCACTTATTGCGCATTAAATGTGTATATGTATAGAGCAAATTTAAAATACAATGGAATGGAGGCAGACAGCAATATCATATCTAATAGAGCAATGGAAATAATTTTTCCTAATATGCTATATATAATTGATGATGGAAAAGAAATACCAGTAAGTGAACTATTTGAAAGCTGAAAATCAAACAAAAAAGAGAGTAAAATGGAGCAAATAGGAGTATTTAAGAGTTTTTTTATATTATAAGAAACAAAAAAAGTCGCAAAAACAGGATAATTAGGGGAAATTTTACTTAATTGGTATAATTTAATTTGAAATTGTTAAGAATATATGGTATAATAAAGCTTATGCTGTGCAAAAAGAAGGAGAGTGAGAATATATTTTTAGCAGAAAAATAATAGCAAATAATTTGACACGAAGGATAAATTTCTTAAAAATAATGGCTATTGGAATAACAATAATATCAGCAATCATATTAGTAAAATATAAGCCAGGCTATGTAGTTTTACAAAATGGAGAGCAAATAGGATATGTTAGTAATAAAAATAATTTTCAAAAAATGATAGATAATGAAATTTTAGAACCAGATGAAGAAAATGTTGCATTTGTTTCTTTAGATGAAGTATCATACAAGTTTGAATTTGTAACAAGAGGCATTCTAAACGAAACTGAAGCATTTGAAAAAATCAAAGAGAATTCTAAAAAAATTTATAAAGTATATGAAGTTGCAAATAGCGACGATACAAACGCAGTATATGTAAATTCTTTTGAAGAAGCAGAAAATTTAACAAACACATTAAAAGAACAATATAATGAAATTGAGCCTGATTTAAAAATAACAACACTATATTTAGAAAGTGAAGCTAGCGAGGAATCGATAAATGAGGCAAAAACAAAAATTACTGAGGATTTAGAAAATAAACTTGAAGAAAAGAAAGAATTAGATAGCAAAACAATTAACGGTATTTGCTTAGCTTGTATACCTGTTAGTGGTACAATTTCGTCCAGATTTGGAAGTGTGGAAAGTATTAGAGATCACGTTCATGGTGGACTTGACATTGCAGCCAGATATGGAACAGATATAAAAGCAGTAGCTTCCGGAACAATAAAAAGTGCAGGTTGGTGTAGTGGGTATGGTAATTTAGTTATAATAGACCATGGAAATGGTGTTGAAACTTACTATGGACACTGTAGCAAATTATACGTTAAAGAGGGGCAAACAGTAAATGCTGGAGATGTTATCTCAGCAGTAGGATCAACAGGAAATTCAACTGGAAACCATTTACATTTTGAAATACGTGTAAATGGAACGAGAATTAACCCACAAAATTATTTATATAAATAACTAAAAAAGCGACTATCTACATAGTCGCTTTTAGAAAATAAAAGGGGATGATTCTTTACTCTAACCAGTAATTGGAGTAACTTAATTACTGATTATGATTATATTATAATAATTTAATTTGTCCATTGTGTGAACTTAATGTGATATATTTGAAAACTTCTAAGGCTCTTCAGATAATGTTATAGAAATTGTTTTTTCATTTCCATCTCGTGAAATTTTCAAAGACATGGTATCACCAATATTATGTTTATTCTTTATTTCATTTAAATCATCCATTGAAGTAACTTTTTCACCGTCTGCTTCAATAATAATATCACCAATTTTTAAGCCAGCTTTTTCAGCAGGAGAATAGTCTACAATAGTTTTTATATATGCACCAATTACCAATTTAAGTGTTGGATTTTGTTTTATAGTCTGTTCTGAAATATCACTTCCAACTATACCAATATAAGGACGTTTAACCTTGTTATACTGGATTAAATCACTATAAATTGACTTTGTTGAATTGATAGGTATTGCAAATCCTAACCCTTCAACACCTGTTCCAGAAGCCTTTAAAGTGTTTATCCCAATTACTTGACCTTTACTATTAACTAAAGCCCCACCACTATTACCTGAATTTATTGCTGCATCAGTTTGTGTCAAAGTATAAGTTTTTTCATCGCTATCTGTAATGGTTCTATTTAAAGCACTAATTGAACCAGTAGTTACACTACTTTTCATTCCTAAGGGATTTCCAATAGCCATACACCATTCACCAACCTGAACAGTATCAGAATCACCAAGTTCAGCAGAAGTTAAATCAGTTCTATCAACTTTTATTACAGCCAAATCAGTTTGAACATCAGTCCCAACGACAGTTGCTGGATAAGCAGTTTCATCATTATAGAAATATACACTAAGCTTTGTTGCCTTTCCTAACTCATAGTAAGAACCTGAAGATGATGAAGAAGCTGAAGAATTTACAACGTGATTGTTTGTTAAAATATATCCGTCAGAACTTATTACAACTCCAGAACCTTCTGCCGCTACAGTAGATTGAGACTTAGAAAAAATTGTTGTCACAGAATATTCCACTTTTATACCAACTATTGATGGCAAAACCTTTTGAGCAACAGCAACTCCAGTATCAGAAAAATTTGAAATCGATACTAAATTAGTATTAACATTATTATAATTTATACTATTAGACTGATTCGAACCTGAACTTGAAGCTTTTCCAACGAGTGTTTGCTTTAAACTTGGAACATTAAATGCAACACCTAAAACTAAGCTTGCTCCTAAAATTCCACTAGCAAATGGTAATATAATATTTTTACCAAAATTAAAAGAGTTTTTAGATTTTGAAAAATTTGACACTACCTTTTGAGGTCTTGTAAAGTTTGAATTTGTTTGATTCTCCTTGCCGTTATTAGTGCTCTTAGTATTAGTACTAGAAGAGCTTGAATAAGAACTGCTATGAGCAGTTTCTTTTTTTTCTGTAGAATTAGCTTCTACAAAATTATTATTATTTTCGTCCATAAAATTCCTTCCTTTTTAATATATTATTTCATTTTACAATTATATAATACAACTGCTTTGTGAAAAATATGTGAAAAGGATGTAACTAATTATTTACGAATCTTAATGTATTGACAAAATAGTGCGAAATAAATATAATAAACCGTAAAAAAGAGTTTTTATGAAATAAAGGGGGAAAAATGAAAAAAGAAGATGGGCTTAGTATGATATGGGCAGGTATTTTAATTTGTATAACAATAGCTATAATTTGTGTAATTGGCTATCGTACAAATCTAAACATAAATAAAGAAAAAAGTGAAGATATAAAAGCAAATATGTTACTAATTCAGGGCGCTTGTAAGGTGGCAAATCAGAATTCAATTGTTAAAAAATCATCTGATGCTCTAGTAGGTACAAAACTAACTACTGCAGATGATAGCATTATAAATAAATTTAAAGAGATAAAAATAATTACAGAATCAGAATATGAAAAGTATTATATGCTAACTAATGAGGATTTAGAAAAACTAAATTTACAAATTAAAAACGAAAAGGATTCATATTATTTAATAAATTATGAAACAAGTGATGTACTAATTACTAAAGGATATAATGGAAAGTATAAACTTTCAGAAATCAACCAATAAAAAAGTTTATAGGCAAAACCTCAAAAACCTAAATATACAATGCAAGGAATTTATATGAAAGAAAAAGAAGAAGAAAGACTAGAAAATTTAAAAAAATATGAAGAAAATCTTTACAAAGAAGGATATAAGTTAATTTGCGGAATTGATGAAGCAGGACGTGGACCACTTGCAGGACCAGTTGTTGTTGGAGCTGCCGTCATGAAGGAAGATTCTGAAATAGAATGGGTTAATGATTCAAAAAAAGTAACAGAAAAAAGAAGAGAAATACTGTATGAAAAGATAACACAAGAAGCACTAGCATGGGGTGTAGGAATCGTCTCAGAAAAAGAAATAGATGAGATGAATATTTTAAACGCAACAAAAAAAGGACTGCATATTGCATTAGGTGAAGTTATTGAAAAATTGTCAAACAAACCAGATATTGTAATTGTAGATGCTTTAAGAGAAATTGATACATTTGAAATTCCATATCAGTCAATAATAAAAGGTGACGCAACATGCTATTCTATATCATGTGCATCAATAATAGCAAAAGTAACAAGGGATAGAATAATGAGACAGTGGGATGAGGTTTACAGCCAATACGGGTTCGAAAAGAATAAAGGATATGGAACAGCAGAGCATATTCAGGCACTAAAAAAATATGGACCTTGCCCACTACACAGAAAAACCTTTATAACACATTTCATCTAGAAATAAAGAGAGGAAAAATAAATTGAATATATTAAATATTATTGCAAAAAAACGAGATAAAAAAGAATTAACTAAGGAAGAGATTGAATTTTTTATAAAAGAATATGTAGAGGGGAATATAACAGATTATCAAGCATCCGCTCTTATAATGGCGATATACATAAATGGAATGAATGATGAGGAAACCACTAATTTAACATTAGCAATGGCATATTCGGGAGATGTACTAGATTTATCAGAGCTTGGAGAAGTTATAGATAAGCATAGCACAGGAGGTGTAGGAGACAAAATAACATTGATTCTTATGCCAATAATTGCTTCACTTGGAATACCAGTTGCAAAAATGTCCGGCAGAGGATTAGGATATACAGGTGGAACAATAGATAAGCTAGAATCAATTCCAGGATATAATACTGAAATTGATATAAAATCATTCATAAAAAATGTACAAAAACATGGAATTAGCTTAATGGGGCAAACCATGAATATAGCACCAGCAGATAAAAAACTATATGCATTAAGAGATGCAACGAGTTGTACTTCTAGTATACCACTTATTGCATCTAGTATAATGAGCAAAAAAATTGCTTCAGGTGCAAATAAAATTGTAATAGATGTTACTTGCGGAAGCGGTGCATTTATGAAGACAAAAGAAGAAGCAAAGGAACTTGCTAGAATAATGACTGAAATTGGAAGACTAGCAAAAAAGGAAACTGTATGTATAATAACACCTATGGATGAGCCAGTTGGATATGCTGTTGGTAACAATCTTGAAGTCATAGAAGCTGTAGATATTTTAAAGGGAAAATACATGCCTAATGATATAAAAAACATAATAGAAGAGCTAGGTGGAAATATGTTAATTCTTGCAGGAAAAGCCAATAATAAGGAAGAAGCAAAAGAGCAAATCATCAAAAATATAAAAGATGGTGAAGGATATAAAAAGCTTTTAGAATTAGTAAAAAGTCAAGGAGGAGATATTTCATATATAGAAGACACTAATAAATTTGAAAAGGCAAAATTCATAATTCCAATTAAATCAGAAAAAAATGGAACTGTGTCTAAACTAGATGCACTTCAAGTAGGAAATTTATCAAGATACTTAGGAGCAGGAAGAATTAAAAAAGAAGAAAACATAAATCCAAAAGTTGGTTTTGTTCTAAACAAAAAAGTTGGAGATAACGTGCAGGCAGGGGAAATACTCGGTTATATACATTCAGATGATATTGAAAAAGCAAGTTATGTAGAAAATCAGAAAATTTATTGCATAGAATAATCAGAATTATATCTTAATTAAGAAAGGATATTAGAAAATGATTGAAGAAAAATTGTCTAATATGATAGTAATAAAAAGAGACGGAAAAAAAGTTCCTTTCGATGGAACAAAAATAGCAATTGCAATAAAAAAGGGATTCGATAGTATCGAGGGTAAATATAACGAAGACGATATAAATAAAACATATAATAAAGTAATAAATAAAATATACAATATGAATAAAGAAAAAATGAAAATTGAGGAAATCCAAGATTTAATTGAGGACAATCTTAAAGAAAATGATTATGAAGATGTTTACAAATCATTTAAAGAATACAGAGAGAAAAGAAATCAGTCTCGTGAAATATTTTTTGAGGAAAAAAGAAAACACAAATTTCTAAAAGCAATTGAAAAGTTAGGACTAAAGACAAAAGATAATGGTGAAATGATGGATAACAATAAAAATTCAATGGAAATGATGCAAGCTTATGGCAAAACCGTTTCTGAAGAATTCACAACATCATATTTATTAAGAGAAAAATATGCAGATTATGAGGAAAATGGGGATATTCATATAAATAATGTTGAATTTTATCCATTAGGAACAACAGAAAGCTGTCAAATAGATATTGAAAAATTATTTACGGACGGATTTGAAGCGGAAAAATGTTCTGTTAGAGAGCCACAAAATATAATGGCGTATGTAATGCTTACAGTAATAGCTATTTCAGAAAATCAAAAAGATCAAAATGGATGTCAGTCGATTCCAAACTTTGATTCATATATGGCACCACGGAGTATTGAAAACATTTAAAAAAGAATTTAAGCAAACAATTTATGACATACTTGAATATACGGATTATGATAAGTTCATTGCAATTAATGGAATTGAACGAGAAATAGACAAACTAAACACAATAGAATTTAATATTGAAGATTTTTATAAATTCACTAGAGGATCTGAAGAGCTACAAAGAATGTTTAGAATTGCATATAATAATTCACTTATTAAAACTGATAATCTAACATACCAAGCAATGGAAGCTTTTGTGCATAATCTAAATAGTATATGTAATGCGAGAAGTACGACTGTAAATTTAGGAACAGATACAACAAAAGAAGCAAGAATGATAACATCTAATTTATTTAGAACAATCAAAGAAGGTATAGGAGAAAATAAAAAAGCAACATTCCCAACAATAGTTTTTAAAATAAAAGATGGAACGAATTATAATGAAAAAGACAGAAATTATGATTTGCTAATAAAAGCTTGTGAACTTGTCTCAAAAACAGAAAACATTTCATTTTCATTCTTGAATTCACAGTATAATGCACAATACTATAAAGAAGGAGACTTTAATACAGAAGTTGCATATTTTGATGATGGTACAAGGATTATAGATAATTATGCTGACCCAGATAAAAAAATCTCATCAGGTAGAGGAGTATTATCTTCAACAACAATAAATTTACCAAGAATTGCTCTTAAACATGAAAAAAATGCAAATGACTTTTTTGAAGAACTTGAACAAAAAATGGACACCGTAAAAGATCAATTATTAGAAAGATTAGAAATACAAAGTAACAAGAAAGTATATAATTTCCCATTTCTAATGAAACAAAATGTTTGGATGGATTCTGAAAAACTAAAAAATGAAGATAAAGTAAAAAAGGTACTGAAAAATGGAATATTAAGAATTAGCTTTGTAGGACTTAATGAATGTCTAAAAGCATTAGAAACAAATGAATTAGGTATAAAAATAATTGCAAAAATGAGAGAAAAGACAAATGAATATTCAAAAAAATACAATTTAACTTTCGAATTGTCAGGAGATTATAATGAAAAAACAGCCCAAGATTTCTTGGAATTTGACAGAGCTATATTTGGAAAAATAAAAGGAGTAACAGATAAAGAAAAGTATTCTTGCGGTTTTGATATAGAGAGTACGTGTATAGAAAAAAAGATAGAAAAAGAAGCCCCATTTCATGAATACACAAATGGAGGCCATGTTATAACAATCAAGATAGAAAAAGAAGCCACTGAAAAAATAACAATCAAAGTAATGAAAATAATTAACTCATTATATAAAAATGAAATAGGTTATGCTAAAATTAGTATATTATAATTTTATAATTGGGGAAGAACTTTTAAAAGCATTTTTTAGAGTAGAAAATTCTTTAGTATCTAAGTATCTATTTATGTTTTTTAGAGAAACTCCAGAATTATAAGATAATGATTCTGCATTTACAGGAATTTCATTATCTACTAGATAATTTTTTAAAGACTGTTTATCAACTTCATCCATAGATTTACAATTAGGACAAACCTGATCCTGAGATGTAAAAAAACATCCACAACGTGCACATTTATTAAATTTCATAATTATCCTCCAATATTCGACAAATTTATATAAGTATAATATCACAATATAGAGGAAAAATAAATACAAATTGAAAAAAATATAGAAATATAGTATAATAAAAAATATAAAAATAAAGGAGTAACAACAATAATGAGAGGAATAACATTTATTGAACAGTATTTTATATTGTTTATGATATATGCAGTTGGTGGATGGATAATGGAAGAAATTCATTGCTCAATATCAGAGAAGAAAATAGTAAACAGAGGATTTTTGATAGGACCTGTATGCCCAATCTATGGATTCGGAGGAATGCTAATTACATTATTTTTAACAATATTTAAAAGTCATCCTGTAGCAGTGTTTTTTATAGGAATGTTACTTTGTGCCGTGTTAGAATATTTTACAAGCCTTATAATGGAAAAGATATTTAACGCAAGATGGTGGGATTATTCAGATCAAAAGCTTAACTTAAATGGAAGAATATGTATAGAAACATTAATTCCATTTGGAATATTTGGGTTAGTAGTAATATATTTATTAAATCCTTTTTTACTTAAATATATAAGTAAAATTCCACCAATAGTATTACTTTTCGTAAGCTTAACTATATTGATTATATTTGTAACTGATATACTTATTTCATTTAAAACAGTTTCTAAAATAACAGCAACAGCACAAAAAATTAGCAAAGAAAATGTTAAAGATAATACTAATGAAATAACAAAAAAGATGAAAGAAGAACTTAAAGACTCATATAATGTAAATAGATTAACAAAAGCATTTCCAAACTTAAAAACATTCAAAATAAAGGTAAAAGAAGTTGCAAAGAAAACAGCACAAAAGGGGAAGGAAGTGGCAAGAAAAACAGCAGAAAAAGGCAAGGAAGTTGCAAAGAAAACAATGGAAAAAGGAAAGAAAATGTTGCAATAAAGCTAAAATCATAAATAATAAAAAATTACAAAAATATTACAAAAATATTACATTTATGTAATATTCTAAAAAAATATTGACTTTTTATTCCACTATGGTACAATAGAAATATACTAAAAACAAGTGAAAAGGAGAAAACAATGAAAAGAACAATGAAAAAGATAAAAAAAGATATTAAAGGAATAACATTAGTAGCACTAGTAGTTACAATTGTAATTTTGCTTATTTTAG
>CAZDPV010000021.1:0-25677 GCA_964507565.1 uncultured Clostridium sp. | reverse complement strand
TTACTTTTGTTTTTTCATATTTAAATAATATCACAAGTATTTTAAAAGTACAATACTTTTTTACTGTTTTTCTGATTTTACCGTATATCCTAAAACTACTAAAATATATACTATTAAAAATAAAGGTAGTGTTATTCCAGTTATTGGAATACGAATTAGTGCATAAGCAGTATATAATATTCCTTCAAAAATCACTAGATTTTTTATTAGTCCCAACATTTGTTTTACTCCTCTAAATCTAACTGCATAGTATGCAATTATCAATAGTGTAGATAACCCTACCGGAATAATATATGGCTCCACCAAAGTTCTAATCTTTACATTAGAAACGTTTTCTACTGTAAGATTTTCAACTTTAAGTTCTGATGAATATTTTTCATTTAGTTTATCACATAGAGTCTGAAGTTGTTCTTGACTTGCTTCTTTAACTTTTATTATTGCACTATCATTAAAAAATTCTACTTTTTGAACAAGCACTTCTTGATTTGTCCATATTCCCTTAGCTAAATCTCTAATTTCATTTATATTTATTTCTACATTTTCATTAAATTTAATTGTCATTCCTTCTCCATAATTTAGTCCAACAGTTAAACCTTTTACTGCTGTAACAATTATCGAAGCAATGAATATTATTGCTAGCAATATGTATATTATTTTCTTCTTCATTATTTTTCTCCCTACTTGCTTATTTGATTTATAAGTAATTTACTTGTTATTACATTGTATATTAAACTAATTGTTATTCCCCAAAACATTGTCATTCCCAAGCTAAATATTGATGTCCATTCCGTTAAACAACATACTACTGAAATTATTATTTCAGGAATTAGCGTTAAAATATATTTTTTTATTACTGTATTTAATGCTTTTTTCTTTTCTTTCTTTGTATCTGAATTTTTACTAATTTCAGTACATAACATATAGCTAAATATACAATTTATTATATATGAAATTTCTATAGCTAGTATTCCTTCTAATGATAGTGTTACATTTGCATATCTAATTACAATAAGCAATATTGCTAAATATCCTATTGAAAGAATTGTCATTAAAACACCATTTTTTCTAAATTTTATTACTATAAATAATGCTATTAGTAATGCTATTCCTATTTCTATGTATACTATTATTTTTAGTGTATTATTTTCTACTGCTGACGCTACATAAGTATTTTCTGAAATTTTGTATTTTTCTGGCATTGCGTCATTTTCTAGTATTGCAGCTAAGTTGTAACCCCCATATAGCTTGTCTTTTAATTCTGCAACATCTGTTGATGATCCAACTGTTAATGCTAGAACTCCATTATCTATAATTTGTGAGAAGTTTGTTGTCATCATTGTTGTATCATCTATTTTTAAAACCACCTTTTTATCTGCCGTTCCAGTTGCAGTGTTTGTTTCATTTGTGGCTGTATTTGTATCGTTTGATGTATTTTGAATAGTTGTATTGTCTGTTGTATTACTTGATGTATTTGATGTTGTGTTTTCTTGAACTACATTTTGATATGTTTTTGTAATATCTTTAAATTTCTTTGCTCCCTTTGTGTTGAAGTTTATGTTCATATAAATAGATGTTGTAGAATAACTTTTATTTTCTCCAACCTTTACACTGCTTATATCTTCATTGCTTAATAATTTCTCACCTGTTGAGCTATCTTCTACTGAAAAATTTCCCTGCTGTGTTATATCAGCTAATATTGTATCTGTTTGATCGTTTTCAGGTAGCGTTATTTGAATTTTTCCAGTAGATTCATCACAAGATACTGTATAATCATCTACTTTTAAACTCTTTAATCTTTTTTTAATTATTGTAGCTGATTGTATATAGTTTTGTGACTTGTTTTCACTATTTGCATCTGTTACTTCATTTTCTGAAGTTGCATTTTGACTTACTTCATTTTCAGATGTAGTGTTATCTGTTGTGGCAGTTTCTGTTTTGGTTTCAGAATCTTTATTTACTTCTAATGACACTTTTCTGTACCCTGTTAAATCTGTCCCTAAAATATAACTAGGTAAAATATTTTTCATCTCGTTTTTGTCTTTATAATAAATTCCTACAAATGATATTAGTGATATCAATATAATAATTAGTACAATTAAAACTACGTTTAACCTTTTTTGTGCTTTCATTTTTCCTCCTAATTTTTGTATATATTTACTCCTATTATTCCACCTATCATTCCAGCTATTATTGATATTACAAGCATTACTATTGATTTTATGTTTAAGCTAAATCCAGATACAATAATACTTGATAACAAATATATTGTAATACTGTATATTGCCCCAACCAGCCCTCCATTAAGTAAACCATTTTTTTGTATATGCATAGTACTTACTATGCTTCCAATAAATATGCTTAATGCCGATATTATAATTATGCTAACTGGTATCACATTTTCTGGTATGTTAGTATATGTTAATAGAATTGACATCAATAATAATAAAACTAAAGTTATTATTATTGATACTATACTTCCTTTTAATATTCTTTTAAAATTATTGTTTTTGCTTACACTTTTGTCGCTTTTTTTTGTATTTTCCATATATACATTCCACCTTTCTTTCAAAATATATGTGAAATGTATATATTTTATTACAACTTATTTTTTTTACTTTTCTATTGTTCTATCATCTATTCCAGCAACGGCCCATTTTTCTAGTGATAGCTTAATGTTATCTGGATATAATTTTACTATTATTCTGTCTTCTAATACTTCTTCTATTACTCCAGCTAGTCCTGAAAAAGTGATTATTTTATCACCTTTTTTTAAATCATCTTGCATCTTTTTTAATTCTGTTTCTTGCTTTTTTCGTTGTGCTGTTGCTACATAATATATTACAAGTAATATTATGATTAGTGCAATGGTTGTTAGTATTTGCTTTGTATCCATATATTTTATTTTCCTTTCAAATAATTTTTTGCTTGTTTATTTTGCACTATTGGATATTGTTTGCTATATTTTCTTTCTCTCCTGCTGTGTTATCTTCTTTTGCATTGCTTTGGTTTGCGTTATTAGATATATTCGTATTATTTGTATTCTCTTGCTTTTTTTGTTCATACCAGTAATTTACTATATCTATTACTTGGTTTTGAACACTCATATAATATGTTGTTTTATTTTCTACTGTTGTTGCATACGCTGTATCTAATACAATGTTTATCATAGGAGTACCTGTTGAGCTTACTATTCCATATTTCTTTACAGTTGTATTTTGTTCTTTTGTATCTTTTTCTACAACAATTCCTTCTATTTCTGGTATTAAAACAATACCATTTGTGTTTCCTGTTGTTTGTGAAGAAGTAAGTTTGCACCCTAAGCCATCATATTCTAATGGTAAAATTTTATTCCCGTCTTTATCAATTAGCCCCCATTTTTTATTAGCCATTACTGGAATACAGTTGTTATATAACAAATATCTATTTGTTATATTATTATCTCCACTATTTGCATCTAGACCAATCTGGTCATAATCTTGGTATATAATTATTTTTCCATTTTGGTTTATTACTCCCTGCTTGCTACCACTTGTGACTAAGTATAGTCCTATATTTTTATCAAGTTCTTGTATTTCATCATAAGCTGGTTTAACTTTTGTTATTCCATCATTTCCAATAATTCCAACTTTGTTTTCTTCTGTTTTAACTATAAAGTCATTTATACCTTCCATGTATTCTATTCTAGTGTATCTTGCACTTATTATTAAGTTTGTAGGGTCTTCTAGTTTTGCAACTCCATACAAATTTGAATCTGTATCTTTTATTACTAATAAATTATATAATAGTGCTTTTTGGTTATTAAATATTGTAGAGTCTTCTACTGTATTTGATGTTATTGCTGAATTTTTATATTGTTTTGCATAATAGCTTACAATATAAGGCAGTGTTTGCAATGTTAAAGTGTTTTTTTCCTTATTGTATAATAATATACTATTAAATGCTCTTTTGAATCCTGATTCATTTATATATAAACTATTTCCCTTGCTTATTATTTCGTCTTCTATATCAAAAATCTGTGATTCTGCATTTTTGTCTAGTAATGGATATTTACGAATCTTACTTGACCCAGCTTCAAATGTTACTATTTCTTTCGAGTTTGTCACATAACATTTGGTTGTATCTTGTGTATATTCATTATATCCACCTGGATACACTTTATATCCAATATATTCTGCTATTCCGGATATTGATGTATAAACTTTGCCATTTTCAATTACAAATAAACTTTCACTACTTGCCAATTTTGAATTATATATTCCATCTAAATTTACTTTAAAGGTTTGAGAAGCCAATTTTTTGCTGTAAATCCATACCCCTGCTCCTGCAATTAATAATAATATAATTAAAACTACTATTATTATCAAGCTAACCTTTAAACCATTCTTTTTTTTGTTTTCAACTGGATTTTCTTGCATTAAATCCATAATTACTCCTCCTTTGTATAGCCATATTTTTTATAAAATTCTTGTGTAAATTCCAATAAATTGTCATTTTCAATTTCCATTCTAACTCTTTCCATTAAATTAGTCAAGAATTTTATATTATGAATTGATAATAATCGTATTCCTAATATTTCCTTGCATTTAACCAAATGTCTAATATATGCTCTAGTATAGTTTCTACATGCATAGCAGTTACATTCTGGGTCTAATGGTCCATAGTCATGTTCATAAGTTGCATTTCTTACTACTACCTTTCCTTGAGAAGTCATTGCAGTTCCATTTCTTGCTATTCTTGTTGGTAATACGCAATCACACATATCTATTCCTGCCAAAGATGCTTCTAATAGATAGTCTGGTGATCCAACTCCCATTAAATATCTTGGTTTGTTTTTGGGCATAAGAGGTGTTGTATATTTTAAAAGTTTTATGAATTCATCTTTAGGCTCCCCAACACTGATTCCACCTATTGCGTATCCTGGAAAGTCAAGTTTTATTAAATCTTCTGCAGATTTTTTTCTTAAGTCTTCAAAAAATCCTCCTTGTATTATGCCAAATAGAGCTTGCTCTGTTTTGTGTGATTCTTTGCACCTTTGTGCCCATCTTGTTGTTCTCTCCATCGAATTTTTTGTATATTCATATGTTGATGGATAAGGGCAACATTCGTCAAATGCCATTATAATGTCTGCTCCAAGGTTTTCCTCTATTTCCATTACTTTTTCAGGAGAGAAGAAATGTTTACTTCCATCTAAATAAGATCTAAATTCCACCCCTTCTTCAGAAATTGTGCGTAAATCACTTAGGCTAAAAACTTGAAATCCACCGACAGTCTGTAAGAATTGGCTTGTCCCATCTCATAAAATTATGCAATCCACCCGCTTCTTTAACAAGTTTATCTCCTGGTCTTAAATACAAGTGATATGTATTTGATAATATGATTTGTGCTCCATTTTCCTTTAATTCTTCTGGTGTCATAGATTTTACTGTGGCCTGTGTTCCAACAGGCATAAATATTGGAGTTTGAATATCTCCATTAGGGGTATGTATTACCCCTCTCCTCGCACCTGTTTTCTTATCTGTATGTAATAATTCATAAGTTATCATTTTCTCTCCTTCTAAATCTCAACAAACTTCAAAAAATCTTCAATTTGTATGTATTCGTTTTTAATATTAGCACAATAATGTAGATTATTGAATAAACATTGCATCTCCAAAACTGAAGAATCTATATTTTTCTTCTACAGCATGATTATATGCTTTCATTGTAAAGTCTTTCCCTGCAAATGCTGATACTAGCATAATTAAAGTTGATTCTGGTAAATGAAAATTTGTTATTATAGCATCCATACATTTGAATTTATATCCAGGGTATATATATATTCCAGTATCTCCTTCACATTCTTTTACCATGCCGTTTTCATCTGCTATTGTTTCTATAGTTCTACATGATGTAGTTCCAACTGCAATTACTCTTTTTCCAGCTAATTTTGCTTTATTTATTTTGTCTGCATCTTCTTGCTTTATGTAGTAATGTTCTGTGTGCATGTGGTGTTCTTCTATTTTTGTCTCTTTTACTGGTCTAAACGTTCCAATTCCAACATGCAATGTAACATTAGCTATATCTACTCCTTTATCTGCTATTTTTTGTAATAGTTCTGGAGTAAAGTGTAATCCTGCTGTTGGTGCCGCTGCTGACCCTACATATTTTGCATATACTGTTTGATATCTGTCGTTTTTCTTTAAGCTTTCATGAATATATGGTGGAAGTGGCATCAGTCCTATTCTGTCAAGTATTTCATTGAAAATACCATCATAAAAGAATTTTACTTTTCTTGTTCCATCTTCGGTTGTGTCTAATATTTCAGCTTTTAAAAGTCCTTCTCCAAATATTACTTTAGCTCCAACATGAAGTTTATTTCCTGGTCTAACCATTGCTTCCCAAATATCACCTTCTATGTTTTTTAATAGAACAAATTCAACATTAGCTCCTGTTTCCTTTTTTCCATATAATCTAGCAGGAATTACTTTTGTATTATTTCTTACTAGACAATCTCCTGGCTGTAAATAATCTAATATATCTTTAAAAATTTTATCATCTATTGTTTGATTTTTTCTATCTAATACCATAAGTCTTGATTCGTCACGGTTTTTTATTGGTACTTGAGCTATTAGTTCTTTTGGTAACTCATAATTAAATTCACTTAATTCCATTTTTTGACCTTCTTATCCTTTATATTTTGCTTTTATGAATACTCTGTTTTATTTTATCTATTTTCCTAGCACATTTTTGCAACGCTTGCATAGTCCATCTTCTGTATGTTCATCATACATCCAGCATCTTTCACATTTTTCTCCATCTGCATGAGCAACTTTTACTCCTAATGATATTTCTTCTTTTCTCTTATTTTCTTCGATTGTTAGTCCTGATACTATCAAGACTAATTTAATTAGGCTTTCATTTTCTTTTAAGAATTTGTACTCTTCTTTTTCTGCATAAATCGTTACTTTTGCATCTAGTGAGTTACCGATTACTTTTTCTGCTCTTGCTAACTCAAGTTCTTTTGCTACAATGTTTTTAACTTTTATGATTTCTTCCCATTTTTCTGCTAGTTCTTTATTATCCCATTTATCATTTACTACTGGATAGTCTGTAAGCATTGGGCTTTCTACACTTTCACTTTTAGTATGTTTCATTGCTTGCCAGATTTCTTCTGCTGTAAATGAAATCATTGGTGTTAGTATTTTTACTAATGCATTTAAAATATAATACATTGTCGTTTGTGCAGATTTTCTTTCCACTGAATCTGCTTTTTCTGTATATAATCTATCTTTAATTATGTCAAGATAAAAGCTACTCATATCTACAACGCAGAATTGATTTACATCATGATAACAGTTGCCAAAGTCATAATTATCATAATCTCTGGTGCAGTCCTTTATTAGTTTATTTAATCTCGTTAATGCCCATTTATCTATTTCTTGTAATTTTTCGTATTCAACAGGTTTTTCTGGATCATAGTCGTAAGTATTTCCTATAATGTACCTTGCTGTGTTTCTAATTTTTCTATATACATCAGATATTCCCTTTAATATATCATCTGATAAGTTTACATCCATTGAGTAATCTGATGATAATGCCCAGAGTCTCATAATATCTGCTCCAAATTTATTTGAAACATCTATTGGTGATACACCATTTCCTAAGCTTTTAGACATTTTTCTACCTTGTCCATCCACAACGAATCCACAACATAGTACTTCTTTGTATGGTGCAATTCCATGTGTTGCAACTGATGTAAGAAGTGATGATTGGAACCATCCTCTATATTGGTCGTTTCCTTCTAGATATAGATCTGCTGGATAATCTAATCCACGTTCTACAAGAACACTTTGATGTGTTGAACCAGAGTCAAACCAGACGTCCATTATATCTGTTTCTTTTTTGAATTCAGTTTTTCCGCATTTTGGACACTTAGCACCTTCTGGCATTAGTTCATTTGCTTCTTTTGCCCACCATGCATTTGTTCCTTCTTTTCTTACTATATCTTGAATTTTAGAAATTGACTCTTCTGTTACATAGGGTTCATTGCAGTTTTTGCAGTAAAAGATTGGAAGTGGGACTCCCCATGTGCGTTGTCTTGAAATGCACCAGTCGTTTCTTCCTTTTATCATTTCAGACATTCTATCTTCTCCCCATTCGGGATGCCATTTTACAGTTTTTACAGCTTCCAAAACATCTTCTCTAAATCCATCAACTGATGCAAACCATTGTGCTGTTGCTCTGAATATAATTGGCTTTTTACATCTCCAACAATGTGGATATGAGTGGGTAATTGGAAGTGCTTTTAGTAAGTATCCATTTTCTGCAAGCCATTTTACTATCTCTTTATTTGATTTAGCATAATACATTCCTGAGAATCGTCCAGCATTTTCTGTTTGTACACCTTTATCGTTTACTGTAACTTGAATTTTTAAATTATCTTTTAATCCTTGTAAATAGTCTTCTTTACCGTATCCAGGGGCTGTATGAACTGCTCCTGTTCCTTCTACTAAATCAACATTTACAGTTGTTTCACTTCCCATAACAACTTTTGAAGTTCTATCTAGGAATGGATGTTTGCATAATACTCCTTCTAATTCTGAACCCTTAAATGTTTTTATTGTTTTATATTCTTTTATTTCAGCTATTTTCATTACTTTATCAACTAATTGTGTTGCTAATATTAAGTTTTCTGAATTTTTTCCACTAATTGATTTATTACTTGCTATATTATTTAATTCTTGACTTTCTGCAATATCGTTTGATTTTTCTTCATACTTTACCTCAACTAAGCTATATTCAAAATCAGGACCAAGCGTAATTCCCATGTTTCCTGGTAGAGTCCATGGAGTTGTTGTCCATATTACTATTGAAGTATTATTTTTTTCAAATATTCCCTTTGAATCTTCTACTGGAAATTTAACATATATTGACGTTCCTGTTACATCTTTGTACTCAATTTCTGCTTCTGCTAATGCTGTTTCACAATCAGTACACCAATAAACTGGCTTTAGTCCTTTATATATATAACCTTTTTTGTACATATCTCCAAATACGCCAATTTGTCTTGCTTCCATTTTGGGATCATATGTAATATATGGATTCTCCCAGTCTCCTAAAACTCCCAAGCGTTTAAATCCTTTTGTTTGAATATCCTTATATTTCGTTGTAAATTCCTTACATGTATCTCTAAACTTTGTTACTGGGATCTTGCTTCTATCTAATCCAAGTTTCTCTATTGCTTTCTTTTCAGTTGGCATTCCATGTGTATCATACCCTGGAATAAATGGTGCATAATATCCTTTCATTGATTTATATCTTACTATTGTGTCTTTAAGAACTTTATTTAGTGCATGGCCTGCATGAATTTCTCCATTAGCATAAGGAGGTCCATCATGTAGTATAAAATGCTTGTGTCCTTCATTTTTCTTTAATACTTTTTCATATAAACCATTTTCAAAAACTGCTTCTTGTATTCCTGGTTCTTTTTCTGGTAAATTACCCCTCATTGGGAAATCAGTTTTTGGTAAGTTTAATGTTGTACTATAATCTTTCTTTTCTTCTTTTAGTTCATTTGATTTGTTTTTTTCTTCATCCATATTTTTTGTCGCATGATAGATTTAATAACTTAAATAATCATACTCTCCTTTCTTTATTTTATCTTCTATTTATAAATATAAAAAATTAAAAACTATTAAAATACAAAATGACCTTCATTCTAATGAAATTATCTTCTTGATAAGTCATTAGGACGAAAGTCTATAAATTACTTTATTGCTTCGTGGTACCACCTAAATTTGCTGATTTTATATTTATTTAAGCTGTTTTTAGCTTATTCATTTTTATTCAGTCTTATTTTAATCTTAACGCGATTTTCATTTACGGCATAATTTACTAAAAGTAATTTAGAATTTATTTTATGTTGTTAGTACTATGCTTAGTTCATTTTCATTTCTAAATCATTTTTTCATTTAAGCAACATATGAAAGTGATAATAAGTAAAATGTTCCTTAACTAGCATCCCACCATCGCTAGATCTCTTTTAAGACTTTTTATTTATCTTGTCTTTCATGTAGTCTTTTTTTATTTAATATGTTTATATAATAGCATATTTTACATAAAATTGCAATAGTTTTTCTGACATTCTACTGAACTTTGTATGACATTTTTAATATAGTTTGTAGTAGTATTATATAGCTAATACAACTCTATACGTTTCTCCTGCATTTGCTTTTCCACTATTACTATTAAAGCTAAATAATCCAGCACTTGTACTGCTTCCAAAATCTCCACCTCTTGTAAAAAATGGCGTATCTTGTTGAATGAAAAATGATGAATTAGTATTCCAACTATCACTTCCGAAGCCACTTAATGAAGTTTCATATATGGCTTCTCCCCTTTTTGTACTATTTAATTCATAATTACCGTTTGCATAAGTGCTTTTATAGTCATTTCCACCTGTGTCTTCCGCAATATGGGAGTATACAGTCTTATATTTTGTATTTTTGTAATTTGCACATAAATCCTCTTCTTTTGAGCTACCTCCATATTGACTTATTCCTTCGTAGCCATTATTGGTGAATCCAGCTACAAATTCATACGCACCACCTGCTAAGTCATAAATTCCTGTTGCATTTCCAGTTGTGCTTTGATATCCATTATAGTTATAAATATCACTCTCTAATTTATTTCCGCCTGTTATATATTTTGTGCTTTTATTTATTTGAATAGCTTTTTCATTTAATCCATATTTGCTGTACGCAAGATATGTTACTGCTCCCCATTCACTATTTTTTATTAAATGACTTTCTAATGTTCTATTATAATTAAATGAATTTATATAGCTATTTCCTATTGTTATATTTCTCCAACTAGATACTGCTGGTTTGCTCACTGCTTTTATACTATCGCTAGATAATATATTTCCTATTTCTTGATTTTCCGTATCTGTATGTACTCCATCTTTTTCCATGCTCATTTCATATTTTGCTACCCAAAGTCCTGATAAATTTATATCCCAGCCTCCATTTTTATATCCACTAGCTGTGTCTTTCATAAATGCTGGTTCTACTATATAGTGATTTCCTGTTTCAATTAGTCCCAGATTGTTTGAGCTAATTTTTGTTAATGTTTTGTTATTATTTATTTTTAAAATACCCCTTGAGTCACTATATCCAATTTCTTTATTATATGTATTGTCTGTGTAATAAATTATTTTGTATGCATATCTTGGAATCCACACGAAATAGCTACCATTTTCGTCTACTGCATTTGCCCATTTCTTGTCCCTATAATTATACCAATTATCGTCTTTAAAAGTAGTTTTTTGAAATTCTCCTGCCGTCTCGCTATATTTTACTGGAGTCATTGTGTTTATTTCGGGAGATAATGGGTTTTGTATTATATTGTTTTGTTTGTCTATCCATACTATTTCTATTTTTCCATATCTTTTATCTATTTGCACAGTATTGTCTTCTATAATTGTATTGTTTACAACTGTTTGAGATTCTATAATTTCGTTTATCTCCATTTGTTTGTATTCATTTGGGTTTTGTATTGAATTATTACTTTCATGTTTCTTATTTGGAGCTTTTGTTAAAAAAATTGCAGTCATACTTACTATCAATATAAAAATAATAATTACTGACAAAGTAATTATTATTTTAAATATTTTCTTATTATTATTTTCCATGTTTAGTCCTTTCAGCTTAATAATAACATTATTTTAATTCTTTTCTATCTTGCTCTATTTCTTTTAATGTTGTTGTTAATGATTTAGATAGACTTGCTAAAATGTTATCTGCATATTCTCTTGCACCTTGTGTTATCTGTCTTGAGCTTTCATTTGCTGATGACATTATTTGATTTTTCTGCTCATAAGCTTGCTTTGTAATTTCATGTTCATCTATCATTGATATTATTCTATTTTCGGCTTCTTTTACTACATCATCTGCTTCTTTTTTAGCTTCTGAAAGAATTCTTTCTCTTTCTTCTTTTACCCATTTTGCTTGTTTTAGCTCATCTGGTAATTTTAATCTAATCTCTTTAATTAAATCTAATATTTCTTTTTGTTCTAATACGCACTTATCTGAAAAGGGTATTTTTTTACTATTTTCTATTAAATCTTCTAATGTTTCTAATAATGT
Organism: uncultured Clostridium sp.; assembly: GCA_964507565.1. Lineage (GTDB taxonomy): Bacteria > Bacillota > Clostridia > TANB77 > CAG-508 > CAG-793. The sequence continues at coordinate 13,552 of CAZDPV010000021.1, read as the reverse complement.
AAATATTTCCATTCTATTTCTCCTCATTTATAAATATTAAATTGGCTCTGCCATATTTTCTTTTGTCAGTTATACTTATTGATTCTAGTTCTTCCAATTCTTTTAAATCTCTATTTATTTCATCTGTTTCTATAATGATTATTCCATTATCATTTAGTAGTTTATTTCTTAATATTTCTTTTACTGCTTTAACAGCTAAATCCAGTTTATATGGTGGATCCAAAAAAACTATATCAATTTTTTCATTTATTGTATTTAAACATTTTATAAAGTCCTCATTATATATTTTGGATTTTTCTGCAAGTTTTGTTTTTGTTAGGTTTTGTTTTATTACTCTTATAGCTTCTTTATTCGAATCACAAAAATATGCTTTTTGTGCACCTCTACTTAGAGATTCTATTCCAAGAGCTCCACTTCCTGCAAATAAATCTAATACAATTTTATCTTTAATATTATTTTGTATAATATTAAATAAAGATTCTTTAACCCTATCTAATGTTGGTCTTGTTGTAATGCTTTCTATTGTATTTATTTTTGTTCCCCTTGATTTTCCACTAATTACTCTCATACTCTTATTTTAACTTATTTTTTCTCCTTGTCAATAGATTAATGAAAATGTAATAAATATTTAATATGTATGTAATACTCCTATTTTAGCACAATTTGTGGATAAAATAAAGAGATAAATGCTTTTTTAGCAATTTATCTCTTGTTTTTTATTACAGAAATGTTACTTTTTAAAAGATTTATTTATATACTATAATTAGTCTAATAAAAATATGTATATTTACATAATATAAAGGTTTAAAGTTATGAATTACATATAGCTTTAAACCTTTTATTATAAATTTAATCTTCTTGTTTATTTATCTCTTTAATAAGTTCAAGTTGAGAAATTAATAGTGATTCCATTTTTGCTTTATAGACGTCAAATTGTTTTTTAACATCCTCTAATTCTTTTTTCTTACTTGCAATTATTTGATCTAATCCCGTTGTAGCTTCTTTTGCTTTTCCCTCTGCTTCTTTAATAATTTGTTCTGCTTGTTTTTGTGCTGCATTTTTAACTTCCTCAGAAGCCGATTGTGCCATAAGAAGAGTACTTTGTAGGGTTGATTCAATTTGCGAATAGTGTTCTAATTTTGAAGTTAGTTCCTCTATTTTGTCCTGATTTGCTGAAGATTGTTTATATAGCGATTCATAGTCTTTTGTCAAGTCATCTAAAAAGTCATCTACTTCCTCTGGATTATATCCATTTAATGCTTTTTTAGAGAATTTTTTATTTTCTATTTCTAAAGGTGTAATCATCTTTATCCTCCTTAGATTTTGTTATGTTCTAATTATTGCCTTTTAGCCATGAAACTGGTAAAATGCCTTTTGATTCATCTTTAGTATCAGTAGCAATATCATAATTGTATGGTGCTACTAAAAATATTGAATTAGATATTTTTTGCATGTGTCCTTCTAATGCATGAACTGCTCCACTAACAACATCAATTATTCTTCTAGCTATATCTTTATTAACATATTCTAGATTTATAATAACTGATTTCTTTTCTTTTAGTAAGTCACATATTTCTTCTGATTGTTCAAAAGTAGTTGGTTGCATTATAACCATTCTAACAGCTTGTTGCATATTTACAACTTTGCTATTCTTTCTACCAAATAATCCCTTTGGTTCAGCTTCTTCTACTTCCTCTTCTTCATTTACATCATCTGCTTCTTCATAATCTTCATCAGAATTTTCTGCGTTCATGTTAATCATGTTCCATAATTTATTTACTACGCCTGCCATATTCTTTTAAAACCTCCTATTATTTCTCCTTCGTTATACGATTATACTTAGTATCTATCTTTTTTTATGAGTTGTCAATAGTTTTTTGAAGATGTAATCATAATTTAATATTATTGTAATATTATTGTAATATTATTCGGTGTCTTTTATTTGGCTTTCTGTCGGATATAGTAATAATTGGTCATACAATAGTATTGATGTTTTTATGTTGTTTTTTATCGATAAATCCTTAAGCTCAGAACCGCTATAGCTACTTACAACTGAATAATCTTCTCCTCTTCTTTCTACTTTTACCAATACTTTGTCTAAATATCCTGACTTTGTTCTTATTACATAACTTAGATTATTTTCTGTTATTATGGCTGTATTTGGAACTTTATATCCGGTAGAATTCCACCATGTTATGTCAAATGATACTTTTCTATACATTGCGAGTTCATCTATTCCTTCATTAAAACTCAAAACTAAAGTAACTTCATCATCAGATTCTTTAGAAATATATTCAATCTTAGCACTTACAACTTTTGTACTTGGTAACGTTATTTGAACTTTATTTCCTACTTCAGCTTTGTTGGCTTCCTTTGATTTACTTGTACACGCAATATAGCATATAAAGTTATTTATTATTTTTCCTTTTTCACTATTTGTGGATATTATTTGTCCCGTTTTTAAATTTAATTCATTTAAAAAGTTCTTATTGTATTTTGAGAAATCTGTTGGATTTAATGTTTCTTCTAGTCCATCTATTCTATATGATACAATTCCGCTTCTAGGTGCCGTTATATACTCTGAATCACTGTTTAATTTATTTTCATAAGTATTTCTTTCGTCTATTAGTTTTTTTAAATATGATCCATTTGGACTTAATTGTCCAGATATTTTTGCCTTTTTAGTTACATAGTTTATAAGTGACTTTTTGTATTCTTGTATTTTTTGAATATTATTTAATGAACTTATTTCTTTTATTTTTTTATCTATTTGGTTGTCTAAAAGCTTAGTATCACTTGTAAATAATTGGTCACTACTGTTTTCAATAGCTTCTTGTATTTTTAAATCTAGTACTTTTATTTTTTCATTTATTTTCTCTTCTCCAGCCGAAAAATATCTAAACATTGCTTGATCTTTTGATACTTTCTTTCCTTCATCAACAATTTGTTCCATTCCATTTTTATAGTTTTCTCCTGTAACAACAGTCTCATCTCTAATAATATATCCTATATCAGATTCTTCTTTTGAAATTGTTCCTTCTTTAACAATAACTGTATTTGTAGGATTTACTATAAGTTTTATTACTGATCTAAAACTATACCCTATTATACAAATAATTATTAAGAAAAATATAATGATTTTTAAAACATTTATTTTTTTCTTTGAAGTGTTCTTTTTAGTTACTTTATTACTAACTTTTTTATTCTCTTGCTTTTTCACTAATTTCCTCCAAAATAATATTTATATTATCTTTATTTTCTGCATCAAGCCATATTGTATTTTCATATCTTCTAAACCAAGTTAATTGCCTTTTAGCATATCTTCTACTTTCTTGCTTTATTTTTTCTATCATTTCCTGTTTAGTAAGTTCTAAATTTAGATATTCTACAACTTCCTTATATCCTAAGCCTTGCATGGCTGTTGGAAAGTCCTTATATTCTTTTAGTAATGTTTTTACCTCGTTTACCAGGCCTTCGGAAATCATAGAGTCTACTCTTTTATTTATTCTTTCGTATAATTTTTCCCTATCCATATTTAGTACAAATATTATATAATTATATTTTAGCTCTTTTCTTGATTCCTTTTCAAGATCTGTTTTAGTTTTCCCCGTGGTGTGAAAGATTTCAAGAACTCTACTTATTCTTTTTCTATCATTTGGACTGATTTTTTCTATAGATTTCGGATCAATTTTTTTAGCTTCTTCATATAATTTTTCCAAATCATATTCTTCTAATTTTTTTCTATATTCTAAGTCCGTTACTTCTTCTCTAAATTCAATATTATATATTAGTGAATTTATATATAATCCCGTTCCTCCTACTAATATTGGAGTTTTATTTTTTGATAATATTTCTTTTATTTTTTCTTCGGCATCCTTTTTAAAATCGGCTACACTATATCTTTGATCTGGCTCTATAAAACCTATCAAATGGTGCGTTGCTTCTTTTCTTTCTGCTGCTGTTGGCTTTGCAGTACCTATATCCATTTTTTTATATATTTGCATTGAATCACAAGATATTATTTCTCCATTTATTTTGTTTGCAAGTTTTATACCTAGACTTGTCTTTCCTGACGCCGTTGGCCCACAAATTACAATTACTGTTGGTTTTTTTTCTTCCATTTTTGTATCATCCTTTTATTTTTGTAACATTTTTATTATCTCAAATTGAATGTTTCTTATATATACACATTCTACAGCTATTATAATAGCATCTAATATTAAAATTCTTTTCAATCTTTTGCTGTACTCTTCATCTGATATTTCTTTAATCGTTCTTTTTGATATTAAAGATACAATTGGTGAAATTATTGCTATTATATTTAATGGCAATAATGAAAATATAATAAAATTTTTTGATGCAAATGTTATTGTATTTGGCATTCCTATTGACGCTATTAAATATATTATGTTTACTATTATATACATTCCTATAATAGAGCTAATAATTACAAGCTGTTTTTGCTTACAGCCATAAGACTTTTTAATTAGCATTATTACTGCAATTAAATTTATAATTATTATAACTGCAATTAGTATCTTTTCCATATTTACCTCGATTTATCTTCTTGAAAATTTCTTTTCTATGTCTGTTTTTGACATTTTTATTACTGTAGGTCTTCCATGTGGACAACTAAACGGATTTGGTAATTTTAATAATTGTTCCATTAAACTGTCTACTTCTTCTTTATTAAGTGCCATGTGAGCCTTAACAGCAGCTTTACACGCAACCGTTGCTAAAAACTTGTTTTCTAATTCCTGCTTTGCGGTTCTTGCAACAGTGTCTATCTCATCAAGTGTTTCTAGGAAAATCTCTTTTGTATCAAAATTTAAACAAAATTCTGGCACTCCTGTTAATTTAACTGTATTATCTCCAAATTCGTCTACTACAAATCCTGCTTTTATAAACATATCTTTATTATCTCTAAATATTCCCATTTCTTTGTTAGATAAATTTATTATATCTGGAAGTAACATAAGCTGTGAATCTTTTTCTCCTTGGCTATAATAGTTTGCTTTTACTTTTTCATACATAATTCTCTCATGTGCAGCATGTTGGTCTAATATGTATAAATCCTCTCCCATGGTTAAAATTATATATGTTTTGAATGCTATGCCAATAAAGCTGTATTGAGGATTTTTGTCTATTCCCTCTTTTTCAAACATTGATATTTCATTGTTAGTTATTGGCGTTATTGGATATTTACTATTTTCTTTTTCTAATTTTGTTTCGTATTCTTTTCTTGCATCCTCTATATTTCTTCCAAACAACTTTTTATACATTTCTTCAAATGACATTGTTGCGCTTATATTGGTTTCTTGAGTTTCTGCAGTGTTGGTTTCTTGCACTTTTTCTTGAGCTAATGTATTTTCCTGACTTGTTTCTTGCTTATTATTTTCCTGAACTAATGGTTTAATTTCGTCTTCACCTTGATCATTATTTTTATTATTTATTTCCTGTGATACTTGCTCTTTTGGATTTTCAACTTCTTTTTTGCTATTATCTATTTCAGCATTGTATGAAAGCTCCGTTTCGTTAAATGATTGTTCCGTTGATTCTGAATTTTCTTCCTTAATATTTTCTATTTCGTTACTATTTGTATTTACTATTTTTTCATTATTTTTTTGATTATCTATATCATCTTTTTCATTAATTGCAACACTTGTAGCATTATTTCCTTTTAGTAAATTTGTATAATTGCTTAAACCTTTCACTATATCATCAGAAGATTTGGCCTTTATTATTTCTTCAATAAATTTTGACCTAGTTGAGTCGTCTAAGTTTGATATAGTATTTTTAAATTCTGAAAATTCTGGTTGCTTTTTAATAGTATTGTTTTTATTTATATCCCATGCTTCTACTCTATCTTTATTTTTTATTTCTTTTAATATATCATTTGGAGTTAACTCACTGTAATCTTTTTCTGTATCAGATACTAAATCTCCTTTTAATAAAGTTTCTTTAATTGCATGATATACTGCCTTAAAAATCGTTGAGTCGTCTTGGAATCTAATTTCTAATTTTGTAGGATGTACATTTACATCAACTTTTTTAGGATCCATATCTATATTTAAAATTAAAAATCCATGTTTTCCAATTGTTACAAGTCCTTTAAATGCTTGTTCCGCTGCACTTGTTAATGTTTTATCTTTTACGAATCTATTGTTTACATAAAATAATTGGTTTGATCTGTTTGAACGTGAAATCAAAGGTTTTCCTATAACTCCCGTAATATGTAAATCTTCATAGTTATAGTCTACAGGAATAATATTTTGTGTTACTTCTTTTCCAAATATCGCATAAATGCAGTCTTCTAGCTTTCCGCTTCCATTAGTTTGAATTACCGTTTTTCCCGTGTTTACTAATTTTATTGCAACTGCTGGATTTGCTAAAGCAATTCTAGTAACCATATCTTCTATATATCCTGACTCTGTAAAATCTTTTTTTAAAAATTTATATCTTACTGGAGTATTAAAAAATAATTCCTTGACAGTTATAGTTGTTCCCTTTGTTGCTCCTTCTTCATGTTTGTCAATTATATCTCCACCTTCTAATACTATTTTATATCCAAAGTCACTTGTTTCCGTTTTTGAAACAAGTTCAACCTTTGCTATTGCTGCAATACTTGCTAATGCTTCACCTCTAAACCCCATTGACTTTACTTTGTCTAAATCTTCTGCTTTTCTAATTTTGCTTGTCGCATGTCTTTCAAATGCAATTTCCATATCATCTGCTAGAATTCCACTTCCATCATCCGTTATTCTTATATATGATATTCCTCCATTTTTTATGTCTATGTTGATATTTTTAGCTCCCGCATCTATTGAGTTTTCAACTAATTCTTTTATTACTGATGCAGGTCTTTCTATTACTTCTCCTGCTGCTATTTGATTGATTGTCAAATCATCTAATAAAACTATTTTCCCCATAATTTTTTCCTTGATTTTTTATATTTAGGTTTTTTTGGTTTTACCTATAAACCTCTAATTCTTTTATTTATATTTTATAAATTATATCATTACAAAATATTTTTGTACAGTATTCGTAACCAAATTATTTAATTATGAATAATATATATCATACAAAAGATTTAGAAATCTTAAGAGGAGGTAAAACGATGAGAGGTTCAAACAGCGAATGCTTATGGTTTATCATTCTAATCATTATATTATGTTGTTGCGGATGTGGTAGAGGCGATGACTGCTGTATGCCAACACCACCACCATGTTGCAATAACTAATATAGGTTAGGTGATACCATATAAGAAAGGAAAGGAGGAATCAATATGCCAGAAAGATGTGGAAAAGACAATGATTGCTGCTGCTTAATAATAGTTTTATTACTAATCTGCTGCTGCTGCGGTGGAAATAAAGGCTTTTGCTAAAATTTAAGCAAATTCATTAAAACATACAATATGCATTTAGTGCAAAAAAATTGTAGGTTACCGAAAGGTAACTTACAATTTTCTTTATTGGTTGGGCTGGTTTGACCTTATTAGCTGTATATCTTTTATATCAGTCATTTCATTCTTTTCTGGGTGTCAATTCAATTTATATACAAAGAGTTTGAAAAATTCTGAAAAATTTTTCAAATATTTCTTATAAAAAATGGCAAAAATATTTTTAGAAAATGTTTAGAAACACAAAATGTTTTAAAGTATTTTTTATAATATATAATACACATTATTACTGTTATTATGATAAAACTACTTATTAATATTATATTAATAACCTTAACAAAATTATTGACCCAAAAATCGCCATAAATATGATGTTCTAAAAAATTGGTTCTATCAATATATACTACTAAATCATGTTTATTATTCCCATCGTATTTCTTCATATGTATAAAAAAATTCTTCTGGTAAAAAACATAGACATCTTTCGAATCAGAATCAAAAATTGTTTTCTTACCAGTTTTATCATTTTCAAAAAACATTAACAACTTAATTTTTCTATAACTTTCTAATTCTGTATTGAATGATTCGTCTTTTATTTTGTATTTACCTAAAGACATCTCTATTGGACGACCGTTCATGTCCTGAGAACAAATCATTAAAAGCTACTAAATAATATAAAGGTGTAAGTGTTATAATAATAAATAGTATTATAAAAAATGCCAAAATATATAGGAATATTTAGGCTTGTTTATTTTGTAGAAAAATATAATAAAATAATGAAAAATTATGAGAAATTTCCACAAAATTCAGAAAATATTGAAAAGATTTTGTATGGCAAAACTTATAAATATTTATAGGTTTCCAAAGGGCGTTAGCTCTTTGGCATACAAGGAACTTTTTAAGTTCCATATTTTCTTATAATTTATCTTAAATGTTACAACTTCATTTGTATCTTCATTTCTTACAATTATATATTTCTCGTTCTTTACTACGCTTTCCCTTATCTTGATTTTTCTCTTTTCTTAAATATCTGATTAAAATCAGATATGATTAAAGCTTTTATCTGTTCAGGTAATAATTTTATATTTTTTATTTCTTCCATTGATATTATTTCAGGTATATATGCTCCATATTTTTCATAATTGACATTAGTCATTTCTTCACCATATCCACTTCCAATTCTTCCTGATTTATACCTGGCAACAAAAAAGTATTGTTTTCTACCTTGGCTTTCTATTTCATAACATTTATCTGTCAATTCTACTTCTATACCTAATTCTTCTTTGATTTCTCTTAATGTTGCTTCTTCTATACTTTCACCTTCTTCTTGACCTCCTCCAGGAATTGTATAGTATTCTTCTTTATTTTCATTATCTCCCTTTATCCTTTTAATAACAATTAAACCATCAGCATAAGGAATTATTGCTGAAGCTCTATTTTTTTTCATTTATCTTTCCCCCTGCGATTTTTCTTTTCTACTTTTTACTTTTGCAATTTCACCTTCTATATATGAATCTAATTTTCCATATAATTCTTCTACCGTTCCATTATTCTCTACCACTTTAGAAAATTTTATTCCATTTGGTCTAACTGCAATTGTTCCATCTTGTTCATATACTAGATCCTTGTATTCAAATGTTCCCAATCTCTGCTTTTTTGCATCTTTTTTTCTAGTTCTATCTGCAACTTGTTCCATAGTTATTGAAAGATCTGCTTTTCTATCTGAATATGGTGAATCCGTTCTTAATCTTTGATATTCTCTCCTTATTCTTTCTTCCTCTGGAGCATCTATATATAAAACTCCCACATTTTGTTGTAATTTTTTGTACAAATATTGAATCTCTTTTACACCATACATGGTGTCCATTACTACAATATCTTCACCATCACTCATTTCTCTTGCTTTTTGAACATATTTATCCCAAAAACTTTCAAAATTGTTTTTTGATTCATTGTCATACCATTCATTGTATGGTAAATCTGGATCTATGTCAAGTTTTTGGACACAAAAGCGTGTAATTTTATGCCACATTTTTTTCTAATTCATATGGTACTTTATAACCTATCGAAGAATGTATCCTTTTTCTGTTATACCATCTTTCTATTTGTGTTTTTTCTGTATAATTTAAATGTTTATATTTAAACTCTTTCTTTTGTTTGTTTTCTATGTTATAATTCTTTTGGACACAAAATATTTACTCCTTATAATGTTTTCTTGTTAATCACATTATAACATATGTATTTATTATGTGTCTTTTTTTATTTCTAAGTGCGTCACTTAATTTTATCATTTATAGTATGAGAATTGGAGAAACGCTTGCATTAAAAAAAAATGATGCAGATTTTGATTCTAGAAGTATATACATTAACAATTCTTTAACTAGAAATAAAGAAGATAAAACTATAATCGGAAAAACAACAAAAACAAAAAACTCCAAAAGAATTATAACTATTAATTCTACTATTGAAAACATTTTAAATGACTCTTTAAAAGATTTTGTTGATAATGAATATAATATAAAAAAGGCATAATAACACCTTCTGAAGTTAATTCGTATCTAATTAGATTAAATCAAAGATATTCAATAGCTAAGCAATTGCATAATCATATGTTAAGGCACACTTATGCGACTCGTTGTATAGAAAGTGGAATGAGTGTTAAAGTATTACAAAAAAAATTAGGACATGCTAAAATTGAAACAACGCTTAATACTTATGCTTCTGTTCTTGCAAAATTTGAAAGTAATGAAGATGATAAATTGAATCAATATATGAATAAAATTGGAATAAAAGTCTAGTTGCATTAAAATTGCATTACAAAAACCGTGTATATGCTGATAATTCAGTATATACACGGTTTATTTGTTGGTTGGGCTAGCTAGATTCGAACTAGCGCATGTTAGAGTCAAAGTCTAATGCCTTACCGCTTGGCTATAGCCCAATATATAATTTAATAGTAACAACATTTTAAAATATGGGGTGGAGTGTGGGATTCGAACCCACGGTCTCCAGTGCCACAAACTGGCGCGTTAACCAACTACGCTAAATCCACCATAATTGACAATGTTATGTACAAAACACTATCAATTTTAAACTATTTTTTCAAAATTGTCAACTGTTTTAGTTAATTTTTATACTATTATGACTTTTGTTACTTTTTTAGTCTTCTTTAGCCCATATTACTAATCTTGATTTGACATCATCTGTACATGTTGATAATGATATTTCTCTTTTTCCGGCTGTATCTCTTGTCGCATAGTCAAAGTCGTTTGATCCTGTTGTATATACATTATATATTGTATATTTTATCCTATTTCCTGATAAATCTGTTATATAAATTAAATCTCCATTAGATAAATTCTTGTTGTTTGAAAAGAATGTTCCATTTCTATAGTTGTGTCCCATTATAACAGTGTTTCCAACCTCATTAAGACCTGGCCCATAAGCAATTCCTACTGACACCTCCATTGAAGATTTCGTTGCTCTGTCTAAAACTGGATACATAACTTTGGTTTTTGGAATTTCTATTTTTCCTGAAACAGTGAATCCTTTATATGTTTGAGAAGCAATTTTACTTGATGATGTTGTTGCGTTTCCGACTTCTATTTGATTTACATCTATATTCAATGATACATTTTCTTGGGCATCATTATTAGTTGTATTTTTTAAATTTAATATTCTATTATCAAATTCTTCTACAGCATCATTTGCTCCTTTGTTTATATAATATTTTTTATAAATATCATATCCCCAAAAGCCTAAAACAAGAAATATTGCAATAACAACTATTACCAGTACAATAGTTAGTACTTTATTATATTTTTTATCTATCATATTTTACTGTATAATGTTTTTTATTATACTCTCCTTTCTTAAATATATTATCAAATCTGAATTTGTTTGTGTTAATAACTTTCTTTTTGTTCTATCTTGTAGGTAATTTTGTCCCTCCTAATATATGAAAATGTAAATGTTTTACAGCTTGTCCTCCATCTTCTCCTATATTAGTTACTACTCTATATCCTTTTTCATCTAGCCCTTTTTCATTTGCAATTTTCTTTATTACTTTAAAAATATGTGAAAGTAACTCATAATCTTCTAGTTCTACTAGACTGTCAATATGAGTTTTTGGAACTACTAAAATATGAATTGGTGCTATTGGGTTAATATCATTAAAAGCAATTACCAAATCATCTTCATAAACTTTATTTGAAGGTAATTCTCCTCTTATAATTTTACAAAATACACAATCTTCCATTTTAATTTTCCTTTCTTATTTGTAAATTTCACTCCAATATAGCTTTTATTCTTCTAACTCCTGCTGAACTTGCTTCTTCCTTAAGAATCTTAAAGTGTCCTAGTTTGGCAGTATTCGTAACATGAGGTCCTCCACAAATTTCTTTTGATACTATACCAATTTTATCATTTCCTATGAAATATACAGTAACTTCATCTGGATATTTTTCTATGAACATACATTCCGCTCCTGATTTTACAGCATCATCTTTTTTCATTTTTTCTATTTTAACATTCAAATCTGCTTTAATCCATTCATTTACCAAATCCTCTACTTGTTTTTTTTCTTCTTCGGTTAATTTATGATCACAGCTGAAATCAAATCTCATTCTTTCTGGTGTAATATTTGACCCTCTCTGATGCACATCTTTACCTATTACATTTTTTAATGCTGAATTTAATAAATGTGTGGCTGTATGATATTTTATTTCTTGTTCTCCAGTACCAGCAAGTCCACCTTTAAATTTTTGTTCACTACCTGTTCTAGATTTATCTTGATGCTCTTTGAATAGCTTATCAACTTCATCCATATTTACTTTTAATCCATTCTCTATTGCTAAGTCTTTAGTAACTTCTGGGGGGAATCCATAAGTTTCATATAGTTTAAAAATACTTTCACTATCTATTGTGTCTTTTCCTTCTGCTTTTATACTAGCTATAACCTTGCTAAATTCTTTTTCTCCATGATTTAATGTTTTCATAAATTTATCTTTTTCAGTTATAATTACATCTTTAATTGTATCTTTTTTTTCTACTAAATACGGATACATTTCTTTTAATGATTCTATGTTTAGTTCAATTAAATCAGGTAATTTTATTAGATCTATTTCAAGCTTATTTAAATGTCTTGTCATTCTACGAATTAATCTTCTTAAAATATATCCTCTGTCTATGTTGCTTGGTCTTCCACCATCTGCAATTATCATCATACTAGCTCTTAAGTGTTCTGCTACAATTCTTCTGCTAGCTATGTCATCTTTTGTGGCTAATATTTGTAATTTTTCCATTATTGGTGCAAAAATCTCTGTATCATAAGGTGTCTTTTTTCCTTCTAGCAACATTGTCATTCTCTCTAGTCCTAAACCTGTATCAACATTTTTTTGTGCTAATTTGCTGTATTTTCCATCTTTCTTTAAGTATTCCATGAAAACATTGTTCCAAATTTCCACATATTTTCCACATCCGCAAGAAGGCTCACAATCTTTTGAGCAAGCTGGTTTTCCTGTATCATAAAACATTTCGGTGTCTGGTCCGCAAGGTCCTTCTTCTCCAGCTATCCACCAGTTATCATCTTTTCCATAATAATAAATATGGTCTTCTGCAATTCCTGCTTTTTTCCAACAAGAAGCTGTAACTTCATCTCTTGGACAGTCTTTATCTCCTGCGAAGCATGTAACTGATAGTTTTTCTACTGGTATTCCAAGTTCTTTTGTTAAAAACTCAAAACTCATGCTAATAGCTTCTTCTTTAAAATAATCACCTAAAGACCAGTTTCCTAACATTTCAAAATACGTTAAATGTCTGTTGTCTCCAACTTCATCTATATCATTTGTACGAAGACATTTTTGATAATCAGTAATCCTTGTTCCTTCTGGATGCTTTTCTCCTAATAAATATGGAACTAATGGTTGCATTCCAGCTGTTGTAAAAAGCACTGATGGATCGTTTTCTGGAATTAACGAAGCACTTGGAATTATTTTATGTCCGTGTGCTTCAAAAAATTTTAAATATTTATTTCTTATTTCTATTGCTTTCATTTATGTTTTGCCTCTCTTATATTATAATATATCTTTTTTATTATACCATATTTTATGCAATTCTGTAAACCATTTCATTTAATTATTGTTCTGTTTTCTT
>CAZDPV010000020.1:0-30673 GCA_964507565.1 uncultured Clostridium sp. | reverse complement strand
AATGCTATTAAGACTAATCTGTTTCATTAAGACTTTTACTACCAAATTCTACAATAAGAATTTAACGATAGTGTTAGGCTCATGTCTAAACCTATTTATGTTTTCTCTGTTTATATTGCAATACTACTAAGATTTTTACATCCTTTTAATCTGTTTACTTCCATATCATGTAGTTTTTTAAAATTGTAACTTTTTCAAACTGACTTTCATATATAAGCCAAGCAATATTACTTCCAAATAATAAAATTATCAATATTATATTTGAAATTAGCAATCCTTTTATTAAAGATTTATTTAATTCCATAATATTTATCTCCTATTTCATTTTTAGGACTATTAATACAACATTTATAATTACTCCAATTAACGCTGTAGAAATTCCTAAAATAATTTGCCATCTTCTGCCTTCTTCTTCTGCTTGAGTATTTTCAACTGCTTTTAATCTCGTATCAATAGGCTGTAATTTACTATTTATTCTTTCTTCAACAATTTCATTTTTTAAATCATTATTTTTCTCTAAGTTGTTTACTTTTTCAAGTATCTTAGCAGACATAATTTGTATCTCATTTATTGGTTTCTCTATATCTTTTAATCTTTTATCAGTTTCACTCTTGAATTGATTAAATTCATTTTTATTTACATATTCCATTTTGTGACCTTTCACTATTAGTTATTATTGAATATCTATATGAACTGCACCTGTCATATTTCCATTAGAATATTTTCCTGTGTAAGTATATCTTAGTTTGCCTTCTGCTACTAACTCATTTGTATAATTCATTATATCAGAAATTGATACATTTTGAATATAAAAATCAACAGCTTTTGCTAAAACGTGTCTTGAACCTTGTACTCCTCCAACTTTTGAATTATGATTAGCACATCTGCAACCACTTGTTATAATCATTGGACTATTAAAATGTTCTCTTATTTCATCACATATTTTTACTAATCTTAAATCTATACTATCAAAACCACAACCACATTTACAAGCAAATTCTGATTGTTTGAAATATTTTACATTATCCCAAGTATATTGTTCTTCTTTATGTTCGTTGCAATTATGCTCTTCACTTTTTGTAATTGTTTCATCGCCTGCTACCCCATCTTCGGTTGCTCCAACTTCTCTTTGTTTAGCACATATTATATTACGCATACAATCAATAGTATTTTGTCCTATTATGCCATCTACTGTAAGTCCATTATCTTCTTGAAATCTTTTTGTTGCATCTATTGTTTGATTTCCTTTTATTCCATCGATTTCTCCACCATAATATCCTAAGAATTTTAAATTCATTTGAAATCTTGTCATTGTCATTGTTAACATCTATTTATTCTCCTTCTTATAATTATTACTTGATATTTGTAGCATTGAGCCTAATAACGCATCAAATGCTGTCATTATTGTTATAATTATATCTGTGCAATTTACATTAAAACATTTTAATACTATTCCAACAAAAACAGTAATTGCTGGTAATGCTATTTGTGCTATATATTTAAGTACATCATAAACTTTATTATTCATAATTTACCTCCTTATTTAGATTTTTTCTTTCCTTTTTTCTTCTTTGCTCCACAAGCCATAATATCATCTCCATTTTTATATTTCTTAATTTAATTATAACATATTTTGCTAAATAAGTAAATCATTTAATTTATTTTTTTAACTTGTAGCCATATTGTAGTATTTCCTGTTCTTATTGTTCCACCGCAAGTACTATCAGCAATTAGTTCAATGTAATCTCCTTCTGTTGCTCTTATAATTTGTTGAGGAATTGGACAAGAAATATATCCTCCTTGATTTGCATAAGGAACTATTGTAGAAGATACAGTAATTCTATTTTTCCTAATGCTTCCCCAAATATACCCACTTCTGTTTGGGTTATCAGCGAATATATTCGCACTTACCTCAATATTTGAAATTCCTTTACCAATTAAGATTTTATTGTTTGTTGTATCTAAAGTTATTGTATTCCCACTAGAATTTGCAGTAGAATTAAGCAAAATTTTAAAATTTGATGATAGATTAGAACTTACAGTTGTTGTAGCAACAATAAATTCAGTATTTAATTTATTGTTCAATTCTTTGCCCATATTAGCAGATAAAGGTTTATCTATTGCAGTACTATCTAGTGTATTTACTATATCAGTTGTAGATACTTTTTCATTTATTGCATTTCCAACATTTGTTTGTAATAAATTCATGTTTGTATCATTTATTGCTGGCTGTCCCTTATTTACAAAATTAATTTTATCCATTATTTAATTCCTCCTTTTATAATTCATATATCCTACTATATTAATATATGCTTTTGCAGTTCCTGTTTTCTGTGCCATAGCTTTTTCAGTTTCAAAATCATTTGAATTTCCACTTGTGCTATCGGTTGTTTCAACTATTAAAGTTTGATGTCCACTTTTTACTATATAATCTTTAATATCAATGCTTTGCTTTGTTTCTATTGAATTGCCTGATGTTGTTGTTGGAGTATATGTTTCACTTCCAAAAGCATTTACTATTTCGTTTTTATCTAAAGTATTATAGTCAATGTAATATTCAGAAAACCAACCCATATAAAATTGTGGCATATTGCTTCCATAATATAACTTTAAGTTTCTAGGATATCCCCAACCAGTCCAACTTCCATCAGCTGTATATAGTTCCCAATATCCTGGAATTGTAAGTAATGTTAAAATAGCACTTTTAACTATAAAGTTCTCTGGTATATTTATGTTTAAAGCAATGTCTCCTTTTTGAAAATTATTGCTATTGTCTGTTTGAAATCCTAATAAATTAAAACCTGATAATGTTCCAACACTTTCAAAATATAAATTTGTAAGCATTCCGTCGCCACCAATAACTTTTCCACCGTCTTGTAAATAAAGTGCTTTTGTCTCAACTGAACCATCTAAATTTATCTTAAAGTTATCATTAGCCGTTACGCTACCGTTTAAATCAATATTATTTGCATTGATTTTAACTCCTTCAGCACTTTGATTTATTTCAGAAATTACTGAATTTTTATCAACTTTCTTTTCTACAACTGAAGTAAAACCTTCTGCTGTTTCAGTAAATTTACTATTCATATCAACTTGAGTTGCGAATATATCTGTAAAATTATTTTGTACTGCCCATTTTGCACTCATATTAGATTGATAATTCTTTATTTTTATCTTATTTGTACTATTTGATAATTTTATTGTAAATTCGCCTAAATCTTCTACTGCTGGAGTTGATTTTATACTACCGTCTGAGTTTATTCTTCTTATTACACTTGCTTTATTATCTTTTAAAACATATTCATCATAAGTACTTCCATTTTGTCTTAAAACTTCCATAACCCCTAATTCATAAGTTATTGTATTGTTATCTGCGTCTGTTACTTCAATTCTACTATCTCCATAAGGATATAAAGTATCTGAAGGATATAATGTATCGCTAGGATATAAATACTCAAATACACTGTTGTTGCCTTTAATGTGCAATTCTAACAATGGACCTGCAATTGCATTTTCTAATGTCAATTCTGTACTTCCTTCAATGTCATTTGTTACATTTTGAATATTAGATACATCTACACCTAAAGCATTAATGTCTTGCGTTACTGTTGTTGACTTATTACTTCTATCGCCTATTTCACTTGTAATTTGTAATATTTTCTTATTTGCCCTATCAATTGATATTTCTGCTTTTGATGAACTTGTTACTGGAGCATTTGTATTTTTATATTCCTTTTGATTATCTGTTTGAGATGGGGCTTCTATAGTGTCTTGAGTTATTCCATTATAGTTAATTTCGTGATTTAATATAATTGATAAATATTTATTCCCATCTGTATCTTCTATATTGACAAAATCATTTTCTAAATATATAAGACCTTTTAACTGCATTTCTTGTACAGGCATATATTTTAATCCAAATAGTTTACTTCCTGCTTGAATTAATTGTTGTCTTTTCTCAGTTGTATAAGCAAATAAATTATCATAAATTATAAGTTCATTAGTCTTACCTTCACTTGAAATTAAATCTTCATCTAAAACCGATTCTTCTTGACCTTCAATGTCACTATCTGCATATGTTACTTTATTTGTTTTTCCATAATATTCATTTGCTTTTTTGAATCCGTCTTGATAATAATCGTGTGATGTTATAGTTTCATCTGCAGTTGATTGTACTTCAAAATCTAAGTATAATTTATTATCTTGTCTTATTCTTGCCCAGCTAAAACAATTTTTTGCTATATTTTGTAATACAAATCTCAATTGCTTATCTGGGAATTGATTGTTTTCTATTATAGAATTACCATTTGCAATGCTATATGTTCCTAATTCTACTTCAGCTTGATTACATATATTTTTTAATAATTGATATGATGTGCAAGGATATGTTATATTATCTTGAAATATTTTATTAAATTTTATCATATAATCGAATGCAATTATTTTTATATTGTTATTAGTGTCATCTGCTTCTGGAGCTGAATTAACTATAAACTTTCCATAATTTATATAATATTTTTGATTGTTATAATCTACTCCTAAGCATATTTCTACTTCTTTATTCTCTAAATTTATAACTTTTTGCTCATCGATTAGTTCTATTGTAGCTTGTTTTGATGTTGCTTGACCTATAAATCCAGTATTAGGAACATATCTATTTTCTGTTATTTTTACTGATTTTATTCCATTACTCTCATTTAATTCATTTCCATCATATAGTATTTTAGCTCTAGTTATATTTTTCTTAAAAGCTTCTTTTAATTTATTTGAAATATATGGATAATAATCTACGATTAAATATGGATTTATTTCATCTATACTATATATATTATTTATTGGCTCATATAATTTTATTTGTTCTAATCTATCTAAAACTTCTATTTGCTCTTGAGTGCAAGGTATATAAGTTGGAGTTGCTAAAATATATTGAACTGTTGCACCTACTGTTAACGCTCCAGTTGTTGACATATATTGTGTTGTTATTATTTCATTATTATAGCTAGATATATTTGCAATGTTATGTTCTTCATTCCAAACCCCATTAACTTTAACAAATTTATCTCTTGTATTGCCTATTGCTCTAAATGGTTGTTGAGTATATATTGTAAAATTTTGCTCCGAATGATCTACGTAAGGAGTTGCAACTGTGCCTAATTCAATTTGCAATGCTATTTCTAAATTGTCAAATGTAGTTCCTTTAACTGCATATATATTAAGATAAGGAATAGTTTCACAATTAATCATAGTTATTGATTGAGGGGATTTATTAGTAAATTGAACATAATAAGCACCAGATTTGTTTCCTGCAATATTTAAAGAACACTTAGAAATTAAATCTTTTGTAGAAAAAGTTACACTTTTTCCTGCAATTAATTTATTTAATTCAGATATATTTATATAATTAGTTAAATAAAAAGAAAGGTCACTAGTTGTTGTTCCATTTAATGTTATTTTTCCGTTTTCACATTTGACTGTTATTCCACTACTAGTAGTTGAAAAATCTTTAAATTTAATTAAGTTCTTATTACTTACAACTTTTGTTATGTTTCCATTATCTCCACAACTTTGAATTTCTATAGGTGCGTCTGGTGTTGGTGTGCCGTCTTGTATGCTATTTCCTTGTAGTTCTATGTTTGCAGTTTCATTTGACGCATCGTTTATATATAAAGGAGATAATCCTTCAATTTTTTTCTTTTCTAATCTATACATATTATCTCCTCCCTTTAATGCTCTGTAAAACTTATTTCTTGCATATCTACCATATCTTCTCCATTATATGCTATTGGTTTGTATTTCATATCTGTATGATAAAATATTCCTGTTTCATATTGGTCTATACCTTCATTGTAATAAGTTAAATTTAAGTACATTCCTTGCATTATTATTGCATAATATTTTTGATATTGCAATGGAGTCATTATAGGCATTTGCATAGTTATTTTTGTTCTTGTATGTGGTAATACTTTTATCGATAGTTCTCCACTTGCTAAAACTCCACTATCTGTTGTTTGAACTAGATGGGGCTGAATTAACAGCCCCTCTCTTTTTATAGCAGGGTCATTAAATGTACAATCATCTATTTTTATATAATATCCTTTAAAATTGCTCATTCTATACTCCTTTATATCTTAACTCCATACATATTGCTTTGATTATCTTGATACTCTCCATATCCATCATATAGTTTATCATTTCCAACATATACTTTGAAAATTGGATTAGTATTATCTTGTCTTTGATTTTGTTGTAATGCTCTGTTCATTGCATTGTATGTTGCACTTTCAATACCTTCTGTTATTTGGTCTTTGTTTGCTACTGCTGTTCTATTACCTATTTGACCAATTATTTCTGGTCCTGCTTCATTTGCATAAAATAGCTCTCCTGTTTTAGGAAAACCACCGCTTGCATAAGCGTTGAACTTAAAAGACGCAGTATCTCCACTTGTTGTTATATTCCCTCTTAATGTAGGAAATCTAGTTTCTCTTATTGCTCTTGCTATTGCATTTGCAAAATTCCATCCAAAATCATAGCCTAATCTTTGAGCATTCCATATTGAAAAACTGCTATTATTTAAAATTCTGTTTATTGCATCTTCATATCTCCAATATTCTGCATTTATACCATTTGCAAATCCAATTACAAGATTCCTACCTGTATCATACATATTGACATATATATTATTTGATAAGTTTATTCCACTGCTTCTTCCAGTAATTTGCTGTAAAACTTGTAGAAAATCTGAATAATGACTGAATAAAACAATCGCTGTTGCCAAGTCTATATTTGCTCTTTTTAATTTATTAATTAAATCTTCACTACCAATTGCAGTTTTTTCTACTTGATTTGCTAAATTCTCTATTGGGTCTCCTGTAAAAAATTTAATAATTTTATCTACAACTCCAGAAAATCCAGCAATTGCAGAATCTCTTGAATATTTTAATGAAAGATTAGCAAAGATACTCATAAAATCAATAAAATTATTTAATGATGAATTTAAACCTGGCATTTTATCATTTAATGATTGCAATTTTGGATATAATTGTACTGTTAGTTCATTTGCTACATCTGCTAAAGAATCTATAAATAATATTGTAGCTCCTGATATTAACACAAGCATTGCAGTTCCAGCTCCTATTGCTAATGGTAATGTCCCACCTGTTGCTACAGTTGCAACTCCAAGCAATGCAGTTACTCCAGCTATTGCGATTAAAAATCCTGTTCCTATTGCAATTGCATTTGTAATAAATTCTCCATTTTCAATTACAGGAGCCCAAGCTTCTCCTATTAGATTTAATCCTTCGCCTACTGCCCATATTTCAACAATAAATAATCCAGCTGCAATCCCTATTTCTGTAAGGACTGCTATTCCTAATCCTAATGATATAATTAACGATGTTCCAGCAGTTCCTAATAATCCAGTTACAATTCCTATTCCTAAAAGCAATGCTGTTCCAAGTCCTAAAGCTTCTAATGTAATTTGACCATTTTCAATAACAGGTGTCCATGCTTCAGCTACTTTTTGTAATTCTTCGCCTAATAGCCAAATTGCTCCTACAAATAGTAAAGCTGCAGCGGAAACTTCTGCTATAACTACTAATCCCATTCCTAAATTTTTAGCTAATGAAACTAATCCAGAAGAAATTTTTGATGTTCCAGTACTAACAGTTTCTGTAGCTTTAGATACTTCAGCCACTTTTGATACTGCATCTCCAGCAACTTTTATTTTGCTGAATGCTCCAAATGCCATTGCAATTCCCGTAATCACTCCTATTGCATCAATTACTACTCTTACTTTGTCTACTCCACTTAAATCCCCTTTTTTAATTGCATCCCAATTTTTTTGTAATTGTTCAATTATATCAGTTAAAGATTTTAATGCTAATGAAACTCCAGTCAATCTCCAATTTTTAGTCATTAATCCTGCTGCAATTCCTATACTAGAGATACCCTCAATTAATCTTGTTACATTATTAAAATTTATTCCAATTTGAGAAATATCATATATTGCACCAGCAATTTCTCCAATTCCTTGTATTGCTTTAAATGCTGCTGCATACTTAGTTCCACCTAATATTATCAATGCGTCTCCAACTACTCCAGCAAATTCTGCAATCATTCCAGAAACATTTTGAAAACTAGCTCCATTTTTAGAA
Organism: uncultured Clostridium sp.; assembly: GCA_964507565.1. GTDB lineage: Bacteria > Bacillota > Clostridia > TANB77 > CAG-508 > CAG-793. The sequence goes on along the minus strand of CAZDPV010000020.1, from coordinate 22,520 downwards.
AAATCATTTATATAATCTCCTAATTTTTTTAAGTCTTGTATAAATCCAATTACTCCTACAAAAAATGTTCCAGCAGTAAATGTGAGTCCTAGATTTTCTAATGCAGTTTTTAGCAAACTAACATATTTTACAAAATCTGCAATTTTTTTAATAGCAAACAATGTAGCCATTCCTGCAGCTACAGTTCCAATTATAGGAAGCAATGACTTTATATTGTCTTTTACTTGGTCTATTTGTTTTCTCATACTATCGCCTACATTTGCAAGCATATTGTATTCTGGCAAATCAATTCCTAAACTTCCACCAGCAGTTGCACTTCCATCACTTTGAGAAGCATTTTCAAGAGAAATATTATTTAATTCATCAAAAGGCATTAGCATTTTATTTAATTTTTTTGTTGTATCACTTGCTGAATCTCCAATCCCTCCAATATCGTCGCTTGTATCTTGAAGTAATGTCCCTACATCGCTTAAATCGGAGGCATAATCAGAAAGATTAAATCCCGCCATTGAAGCTAAGCTATTTGCTAATTCTGTAAGTAATTCAATTATAGCTTGAACTACTGGAATTATTTGCATTGCAATTGGAATAAATATGTTCCCTATTGCTCTTCCTAATTGCGTAAATTGCTGTTGTAATATTCTTACTGCATTTGCAGGAGTTACCAATGTTCTAGCTAAATCACCTTGAGCACCTGTTGTTGATTTTAATAATTGATAATAAATTAATTCTGACCTTTGAAGTTTATTCATAGAAGATACTTTTTGTTCTATTCCTAATCTACTTGCTGTTTCTTTTAATGTGTTTTGGTCTACTGCAACACCAAGTATTTTAATTGCTCTTTGTTCTCCAGAAAATCCAGAAATTATTTTTTGATATGCTGTATCATAATTTAAGTTATGCAATGAAGCCATATCATAAGTTAATTGTGTTAAATTTTTGCTTAATTTATATGCTTCATCATTTGTTGCTCCAAATCCTTGTGAAAGTGTCATAAATCCTGACATATATTTCATTGTACTTGCTATATCTACACCAACAATTGATTGTAAAGAGTTTGCAAATTCATTAGCTTTATCAGCAGATGCTCCCATTTGAACTCTAAATAAATTTAAAGTTTCTATATAATCAGCTGAGCTTTTAAACAATGAATATATCTCAGTTCCAAGTCTTCTTGCTCCAATTATTAATCCAGAAAAATTTATTAAGTTTACTGCACTTTGTAATCCTTTTACAGTACTTGAAAGACTATTTAATGATTTTTTAGCGTCATCAGCACTTGTTTTTATTTTAATGTTTACTTGTTCCTCTGTCATTTTTGCCCTCCTTCCTTAAAATTTTTCTTTACAGATTTTGCCCAATTTTTGAAAAAAATTTGAGATTTAAAATTCTCTAATTCTTTAAGTTTATCTTCTTTTTCCTTTTCTTTCTTTTTTAATTCAGAATCATCGCCATCATTAAATAATTGACTTTGTATTTTATCTATTTCATGTGGCTTTGAAGGATAAGGTAGAGGCTTTTTGGCTTTAGAAAAGGCTCGTATAATAGGAGATACATAACATAATGCCTCATATATATACAAGCCCAGCTCCCATATTGACCATTTATTCTTTATGGTTTCTTTCTTTTCTTTCAATTTGTATGCTTCTAAATATGCTTTTGTCATAGAGGTTTCTCCATACCAAAATTGTTCATAGCTCATACCAATTGAAATATAATATGGGCATATTTTTTCAAATTCCTTATAGAGGAAGATATGCTCTACTTGCTTAGACAAATTGCCTAAACTATCTTCCACTCTATGTTTTTTCCGTCTGAATCTTCATTATTAAATGTTTCATCATAGGCTTCACCTATCATTACAATAAGTTGATTTAATAGCCCAATTTTATCTTTTATATTACTATAGATTTCTTTTACTTTTGCAACTGTAATGTTTTTATGATTTTTAATAAAAGCTCCTTGAAAAGCAAGGTCTCCCATTGTTAATGGTTTCTTTGTAAATTCTTGTGCGTCAAATCCTTGGCTTTCTATTGCTGCAATTGCATCTCTATTATATTCAAGAGTGTATTTAGCTCCTTGATATTCAAATTCTATTTTTTTACTCATATCTTCCTCCTAAAAAATTATTTATGCACCAGTAGTAGATTTTGTTTCCCAAACTGGTTCTCCAATTGGTGTGATTGAATTGCTAGATTCAATTACAGTATTTACAGTTAATTCTGGTAATCCCATTGCTGTTGGTATTCCTGGGAAAAATAATGCTTTTTCTAGTCCAGGAACATCTACCTCAAACCATGTCTTTTTACCTGTAGCTTTTGCTGCTTCATAAGATGTCATTAATGTATCCCATGCGTCCATTAAATCTTGTGACATATTGAATACAAATTCTAAAGCTCCACCTAAATCTTTTAATCCAGGAATGCTTGTTTTATATTCCTTTTCATTTAATGTTGTCGTGTCTAGTGAATCTGGTGCTGGGCTCATAGATGGTACACTTTTAATACCTTCTAGTTCTATATATCCAGCTGTTGGTCTTGTTCCAACTGTTGTTTCAACTCCATATTTTAAATGTACATCTGTTGATTTTAAATATTCTGCCATTTTAATTTTCCTCCTTATTTTTATTTTTTATATAGCATTTTTGTTTCTTTATCATATACACAAATATATCTTGACTGATAAATTTGTACAGTTTTATCTGCGATATACGGTTGTGCTCCGTGGAGAGCCTAATCTTTGCATTTTGTAATATCCACTCATTACATTATCAACTAGGCTTGCCATAAATCTTACGCTATCAATTTTATCAAATTGTTCCATATCTCTGCTATAACAAGTTATTTGATAGCCTAAATTAGTTGTTCTTTCTCCTTGTGATGTTGATCTAGAAATCATTTCACTATTATCAATTTCGCTTACTATTACCTTAGGATATTGTCCTTGCGGTAATGGTTTATAAATTTCTTTAACTATTGTATCTTTATATTCATCTTCTCTTGAAGAAAAATATGCTTGCAATTTATCAATTATTTGTTTAATAAAATCAATCTCCAATTAAATCACCTAAGTCTTTCTCTACTATTTTAGGAATTTCATTCTTAATACTTTTTAAAGCATTGTAAACTTCTTTTCCTGCTGGTACTCCTGTAGTGTATTGTATTTTTCCATTTTCATCTTTGTATGTCCAATATAATTCGCCTTGAGGTATTGCTGTCAATTGTGAAACTGCCTCGCTAGCTTTTCTTATTGTTTTTCCACTATTATATGGATTTAACCCTGAAATATCTTTTAAAGGATGAGAATTTGCTTCTCCTTCCGTACCTGTTCCATATTCTTCATATATTGCTTGTTTCCCTCTCATACCTATATCATAAATATTTTGAGAGCCTTCTTTATATATATTCATTGCTTCATTAGTTTTGAAAGTACTTTTATTATAATTTTTCATTATTTCAGATTGACCGAATTTTGCTACATCATTTGCTATATTGTTTGAAGCTGTATTTAACTTACTTGCAATTCCTTTAATAAGAGCGTCTAGTTTTCCTAAATTATAAATAGAATATTCATAATTATAAGTTTTCATCTAAATCGTCTCCAATCATTCTTTGCAAATAAATTATAGCATCATTAATATATATTTGTGGTTCTCCATCTACATAGAAATCTGCATTTGAGCAATAAATATCTGGAGTTTCTGGAATACTGTTAAATACATAGCATCTATCTAGGTTATGAAAACTATCTGCTATCTTTTTAGTTGTAACTATTTTTAGTCTTTTTGTATAGTTTTCGCCTAATGCAATTATTTCTCCTGTACTACTTATTGGCTGAAAGTTTATTTCTTTCAAAATTGGATTTGAGAAAATTATTCTATCATTTGAACTACTCTTATTACATAGATATATTTGTTTCTTATTTCTTTTTAAACAATTCATAAGCATATTCCCTTTACAAGTGGTACAATCTTTTTAGTTAATGATAGAGGATAACTAGAAGCATTATCATAGCTTCTATTAATTCCACCTTCTGAATGAGCTACTTCCCCTTCTGCTCCATATTTTGTTATTGAACTTATTGCTAATTCTAATATTAATCTGGAATAATTATCTTCAAAAGGATTTTCTTCAGTAGCTTCATAATGTCTATCATTTATATATTCTTCAATAGCATCAATTACTTCATCAACAGCAGTATCAATATCAATTGTAATATCTCTTCTTGCTGCTTTTGAAATTAATTTATTTGCTAATTCAATTACTTTTGCATTATTTTCAAATTCTACCATATTAAATCCTTTCTATTATATTATAAAATATTTTTTTTGTTTTGCATTTTATATGCTTCATCAAGTGATATTTCAGATAATTTTTTCGATATTCCATTAGTCAATTCAATTTTTGTAGATGTTGGAATTACATTAAATTCTTTATCTTTTTTTACATTGACTTCTACTAATTCGTTTGAAATTGGTCTTATATAAACTTTATTTTGATAAATGTATAGCATAATATTTTCCTTTCTTTTATATTGATTTGCCTTTAGGTTTTATATATTTATTCAATATATAATCTTTATTTTCGGCTTCTTCTTTATTATTTTTTTCTACTTCATTTTCTTCTTTAGGCTTTTTTATATCAATTTTTTCTTTATCATTTATAGACAAAGGAGCCATTTGTTCAATAGCTCCTTCTTCTTTTACTAAAGGAACTAATTGAAAACCTTGATTTGCATATTGATTTTCATATGTTTTTTTAGTACATATAATTATACTATCGCCTTTCATTATTGTTATCATTTTGTCCTCCTATTATTCTGGGTCTACATCAAGTATAAATACTCCGTCTGCCTTTTCAAATGATGGAACCATTGCCATTGATACTTTCATATCAACATTTACAGGGTCTATTATTTTACTTGTAGTAACAGCAATTTTTTCTGCTGTTAAAGCAACTTGTGCATTAGCATTTCCTGTCATAAGATCTGTCTCTTCTGGAGTTGGGCACATATGTGTGTATCCTAATTCTCCTTCTGGGAATAATACGAATGTATCATCAGCAAAATAATTTACAAAGTTTCCTGTTGATGGGTCTATATATCCATCATCATTTACATATATTGTTATTTTAGCTTCTTGTTCAATATATCTTTGAACTTCGGCAGCTGTTATCATTACTCCACCATTAGATAATGCAAATATTCTTTTTGCAATTGCTGTGTTAGCTGTTAAGCTTTCTAATAGATTAGAATTACACATAGCTCTCTTAATTACATAACCGTTTTTTCTAGCTTTCTTCATTGCATCTGTTATATCTTTTATGATATTTGCAGAAGCACTTGACCAAGCAGTTGTAACTGTTATTTTATTTTCAGAAGGCATTCCATAATCATAAGAATAACTTTGACCATTTGAAGCTAATGTTAAAGTTCCAGTTGTTAATAATTCCATTCTAGATCTTTCTATTGTTTCATAAGCTGCTGTTATTAATTTGATTTGATCATCAAATATTTTCATTATAATACTATTTATTAATGCTTCATTTTGTGTTTGAATCATTGTTAATAATTGTGCTCTCATTTTTTCATCAATTACCATTGACTCTTTAAAGAATGGAGCCTCTGTTCTATATTTGTCTAATCCTTGTCTATCTCTACGAATAGCCTTAGAATCATAAGCACTTAATCTTAATCCTACTGGTTGATTGTTTGCACCTTTAAGCCATTCTATTTCTAGTCCGATTTCAGCTTTGTATGGAAATAATTGATCTCCTACTGTGTATGTGTTTAAATTTTTCTCTAGCCAATATGCTACGATATTGCTACTTACTACTAAATCATATAAATTCTTAGCCATAATTAAATTGAACTCCCTTCTACAAAGATTATTCTAGGTAATGCTGCTTTTACTTGAGCTGTAATTAATGCTTTTGTTGTTGAATCTAATTTTAATGTATCTACACAACCAGCTAGAACTATTGTTGCGTTATTTGCTCCGTCTGTTACATCAACATCATGTAACAATACTGCTGTTGCATTTGAAGCAGGTGTGCTTCCAGATGTTGTTTCTTTTACGAATGCTGTATCTCTCTTTGCTATGTCTCCATATAAAGGTGTTCCAGCTTTTAATATTTTTCTTCCATCACTATCTGCAACTAATTCTGTATTTGTAACTTGTGCAGGTAACGAAACTAAATAGCTGTCATTAGCTATTAGTATGTTTTTGTCTACTACATAAGACTCATTTTTTACCATGTTAGCCATTTTTCTTAATTCCTTTCAAAATAATTTTTTTTATTTGCTGTATTTACTGTTGAGTTTTGTGCTAATTGCTTTCCAAAACTTCCAGCTTCATTACTAGGATTTTCACTACCTTCTTTAAAAGCTCCCATGTTTCCTAATTTATTTTTCATTGTATCAGTTTTTCCATTTTCATAAGCTTTGCTTATCAATGAAGATATATATTTACTTGTTTTAGATGCTTTATCATTATCTTCAAAAGATATTGTAGAAATAAATTCATCAAAATCTTTATCATCAGATTTAATTCCAAGTCTTGTTCTTGATTCCTCTAAAGAAGCAATTACATTTGATTTACTTAGTTTTTTATTACTTTCAAGTAATTGATTCTTTAATGCTTCAATTGCTTTTTGCATTTCAGCATCATTTGCTTTTTTCTTATCTTCATCAGACATTTTATCTTTTAATTGATTTTTTAAAGTATCAATTTGAGATTGTAGATTTTTCTTTTCAGAACTTGATTTTTCTTTGTTTTCATATTCTCCTGAACTTAATACTTCGCTTTTAAAATAAGCTTTTACATCTTCTGCTGTCATTCCTTCTTTGTAATTAGAACCCATAATTTCTTCTAAAGTCATAATTTCCTCCTATTTTTTTCAGTAGAGTTTTATAGCACTTCTCTGTGCAATACCTAGTTCGATATATAGCCAACCGAACATGGCAATTTATTATTGTCCAATACTAGCATTATTAGTTGATACAGTATTTACAGTATCTTTCATAGTACTAGCATTAGATTGAATACTTTCTTGATATGCTTTGCCTCTTGATACAACTCCTTGAATATCAGTTGTCATATCAGCCATAGCCATTGCATCTTCTGGAGCAATACATTCAGTTTGAATTAATGTTGAAAAACTTTGTGCTTTTGATTGAATGTTATCATTCTTGTTTCTTGGTATTTTTATATCAATATCTTCTAGCTTAAAGTTATCAGATACATAATTTAACATTTTTAATATTTTGATTGCAACTGCAAGTTGCTTTTTCTTAGCTATCTTAAAATAATTTTCTTTTATTCTAGCAACTATTTCAATATCAGCCCAACCATCTCTTAACTTAACTGCGTCTCCAGTGTCTCCACCACCACCGCCTCTAGTTTTTCTATCAGGTATTCCAACTATTGTTTTATATGCTTCTTCAAAATATTCTCTTAAATTTTGTATTCCTAAACTATCTAATTGCTGATATATAAATTTTGCATCTACATTTACTCCAGGTTGACCCATTAAATTGATTATTCTATTTGCTCTTGCCTTTTTAGCTTCTTCTGGAGATAATTCAGCATTCATTATTACAAGTAAACTTTTAATTACATTTTCTACGTCACTTATGCTATCTGCTGCTAATAAATTTAATGCGTCACTTATTTCTATTGCAATTTCAAAGTCCCCTTGCATATATTGATTATTTTTTACTATTTGTATTGGATTTAATCCTATTGGATTTACATCATATTGAGTTATTTTTGCATTTCCAATTGAGTATCCACTCGTTCCTTCACATTCAATTGTATATGTTTCTGTATCAGTATAACAATTAAAAATAGATTTATTTTTCTCTTTAGATATATAATATGTTACAGATAATATTATTGGATTTCCAGGTCTAGGAGAATGAACAGTAAATGTAAATCTATTATCTAATGCAATTGGTACTAATGGATAATCTGGCATATAGTCGCTTGAAATATCCTTTGTTGGGAATATTCCTAAATATCCTACTCCACCAATGCTTCCCATAGTTGCAACTTCTGTATCTTTTACATCTGAATTTTCATAATTCAATATGTCTGCTAGTTTTTCTATATCTTTTAGGTATTTACCTTTTCTTTGTGTTATTTGTGAACCTTGAGAAAATGTATATCCTACAATTGTTCTTACTGTTGAATTGGCATAATTTAAAGTAGTTTTATTTTCTATCTTTTTACCGTATAAATCATTTATATTATAATCATTACTTTGATTTTGCTTTCCCAAATAATAATCAGTTAATTTAATTATATCATTTTGATTTTCTTTGTGAACATTCCATGCTTTTGAAAGTACATCTTTTATTGTAAATGGGTTAATATCAGAATCAACTATTATTAATTTTCTACCCTTTCCAACTGCCATTTTGTACACCTCTTATCTAAAAAAGAAGTCAATAACATCTAATTGTTATTGGCTTCTTGAGCTCTATTTTTCTTTTTTAATTTCAAAATCTTTTTTACATCTTGGACACCAAAAATATATGCCATTGGGATTTGCATTAATATCCATAGTACATACGAATTTATTACACAATGGACATCTTACTTCTTTAGTATTATTCATTTTAATACTCCTTATATTATTATACCATATTTTATCTTTGTTTGTCAATATTTAACTAAAAAATATTAAATTCCTAGCATTTCTCTACTTATATTGCTTTTTGCTACTCCATAGCTCTTTTTACAGTGCAATACTTGCGTAAATACCATTCCTAATGAATCTGGTGCATCATCATGTTGCCTTTTTGCTTTTTTACTATCTTCTATTTCTCTAAATTTAAACACTTCATTTAATGCTTGATTCATCATTACATTATTTTTTATGCTTTTTCTTTCAGGTATTATTAATCTATAATCTGCATTTTCTTTCCCTATTATTGAGTCTTGATTAGCCATTATTCTGTCTTTTTTTGCTATATTGGTTGGAGATTTTTTAGTCCATACATAACATTTGAAGTTTTTCTTTTTTAATTCTTCTTTTACAGCTTCCGCATACATATCTCCACCATTGTTTGCTTCAAAATATATTTCACTTATATTATATCTTATTATTCTTTCAACTACTCCAGGAATTGTTACATCTTTACTTTCTTTGTTTATATAATACCAATCAACTAAATAACATTCTCCATTTTCGTACTCATCTATTATTGGCATTGATAAATGATCATCTCCACCCCAAGCAATATCTCCAGCAGCTATTGTTCTTTGATATTCTTTTGGCTTTGATATTTCTTTGTATATTCCTAAATCAAATTTATTAAATTCATCTTCAAAAAATACAAGTCCTTTACTTTCAATTGGCTCTTGCTGTATTAAACAACTGAACGCTACTGGGTCCATTAGATTTCTATCTTCTTTAAACATATCACTTGTTACTGCAAATCCGTATTTATAATTGAAATTGCTTTCTTCATTTTCATTTAATCCAGGTATTTTTATTATTTCTATTCTTTCAGGGTCGTTTTCTGTATAGTATTTAATTATTCTACTTATTGGATCATTTATGCTAAATACTGTTCCAACTAATAACATCTTACAATTTCCTTGCATACGCTTTTTTATTGTTCCTGTTAATTCTACCCATTTTTTGTCCATTATGTCTTTATTTGTTGCTTCTTCTATATCTTTTACTAAATCATCTAAGTATAATATTCCTCTTGCTCTTGTTCTTCCTGTTAGTCCTCCATCAAATCCACAACAATATAATGTATATTCGCTATGAGGCTTAAATCTGTTTTCATCATCTCTATAATCAAGTGATAATGTGCTTGCATCATGTAGTATTTGCTTTATTTTTGGGAATATTCTTTGATAATTCCCGTTATCATCGTCAATTATTGCATCCATTCCATTAAAGAATTTATCTTTTGCTATTGCTGCTGAATAGCTTACCATTATGTTAGGTACATTAGGGTCTTTTCCTATTGCCCAACTCATGAACCTTTTTGATATCTCAGTATTGTGCGTTAATGTATATCCATCTGTCACATATAAATGCTCTGGATGATTTATCATTATACATTGACATTCTTCTTTCCTTACTTTCTCAATATTGACTATCATTTTTTGATAATTGAATATTGGAATACTATATTTATTAGCTTTTCTTTTTAAATAAAATGGATTTATGTTTATTGATATATTTAGCGAATATATTTTTTTACATTCTTTTATTTCTTTATTTTTATTTCTATATTTGCCTATTTTACTTGTTGAACTTACTTTTCCTCCTAGACTTCTAATTAATTCTGTTACATCGTCTTTTAGTTGATTAGATGTTGTGTAAAAAGCACAATTACAATCTTTTTTACCTGTCCATCCATTAGTGTCCATCAGCCCTCGTAATAAATCTATTCTATTTTCAATACTTGAATATAAATATTTTTTAGGTATAAACTTGTATTCGCTAGTTTTTCCTTGTAAACCATATTCTTGTAATTTTAAAAATACTTCGTTTTGCTTATGTATATTCCCTTCTAATTTTTTATTCGATATTGCATAATCATATTTTTTACCATCATATTTTTTTATTTTACAATCATCTGGAAGTTCTTTTTCTACTCTTTTTAATATTTCTTCATCCGCAGTAGTAAATTTTATACAATTTCTACTTAACCTTCCATCTCCAATTAATGCTCCTAATAGATATGGCTTTAAATCTTCTTTGCTTAATTTGTTTTCAAAATGTATTGGCTTTACTATCCTTACAGAATAATTATAATAAGGTGTTTTAGAATTTTTTCCTAAAATATAATTACTTAACATCATCTTTGTATTTATAATTCTAGTCTTATGTCCGACTCTTCTCGCTCTTCTATCTTCTACTGTGCTTACTTCCCATAAATGCTCTAATCCACAATCTACATAACTATGGTCATCAAATGTTACTCTATAAATGTCCTTTATTCCTTTAGGATATACTCCAGTAACACTACAAGCCTTGCCATCAGCTCCAATTACTTTCGTCCCTACCTTTACATCTCCCATAGTTATCCATCCATCTGGTGTTAATATTTTACTTGAAAGTGGTTGCTCTTTTCCCGTTCCTTGAGGCATTGACAATGTTAGTACTGCTCTATCTTGTCTATAATAAAATCTGCTTAACCTTTTAGCTATGTTGTTTAATACCATTGTTCTTGGTGCTATAAACTGCTTCTCATTCGGTATTCCCCATTCTAGTGCTACTAAATAATATTCAAATAAGTACCTCGCTAAATAAAAATATTGAGATTTTAATAACTCTAACATCTTCTTTTGATATTCTATATCATTGCTGTTTATTATCTCTTTATTTATCTCTCCAATTAAGTACATACTTATTCTTATACTGTCTGAATATTCTAGCTCTTTACTTCCTTCATCATATTTTACTTTCTCTTTTTCTGCCTCTTCTAGTCCTAAATAGTACCTTAGTAAATTTAATTTCTCTATTCTGAGTTCATTACTCATATCTAATTTTAATTGGCTTCTTAACTTTTTTATGTTATCGTCATTTATTCCTTTTTTCATTATCTATCCTTTCATGTACTCTATTATCGCTTCAGTTATTATCTTATTCATACTTGTGTAATTTATTCCTTTAGTATTTTCACTTCTACTCTTTACCCAATTATGAACTTCTTTGGGTATCCTTATACTTAATCTTATTGTCTTTCCTTGTTTTTCTTTATTTCCCATTTTCTTCCTTCTCTCTCATATCAATTATTATACTTTTTTTTCCTTCTTCATTGTCTTTATCTATCGTTGTTACTATTGAATTAAATACTTCTTTTGCAATTTCCTCTGCTTCGTATTCTCCAATTAATGATATACTCTTTGCTTCATTCCCACTTATCGTTATTATACTCTTTCCACTTAACATTATCTCTTTCTCTGTTCCATTTACTATTCTTTCTCCATCTTTGCTTATAAATCTTATTTCCATTTTTGCCTCCTATATTTATTATAATATTTTGATGCCACTTTTGTCAATGATTTTGATACCACTTTATTTTAGAGTCGCGGTTGGATAAGGGGTAAATTGCCTCCCTCTGGGGGTCTCTTCTGATATAGGGGTCGGGTAGGTCTTGAAGGGTTGATCAGCTAAAAAGCATAATTGCATAACATAAAATATCAATAGATCATACCAAAAAATAAAAAAATATTTTAATAAAGTATTGACATTATATCAATACTGATGTATACTATATATCGTTAAACAAGGAAGGAGATGATCAAAGTTGATTAAGAAAAGAAACTATAAAAGAGAACTTGAACTACAAAGAGAGAAGTTAAAAAGGTATGTTGTATATGTACCAAAAACAGAAGCGGATCTAATAGATAATAAGCTAGAACTAGAAGGCAAAAATGTTGGATCTATTTTACAAGAAGCATTAAAAAATTACATAAAAAAGTAAAAAATATTTGCAAAAACTATTGACACTATATCAGCAATATGCTATACTATATACAGTAAAGAGAGGCAAGACATTACCAAAAGGAATGCACTCTAATGGAGGATTAAAAAAATGGATAAGAGTTTTCAAGAATTAAAAACAGGTTATGCAAAACAAAGGAGAATTGACAAGTTATTGAATAAAATAGTCAATTCTTATGACTACGAATTGATCCAGAGAAAATTGGATCAAGTAACTTATGAAAATGACAGCGATTTAGCTTATAAACTGGACGAATTATACAATAGTCTTGATATTGAATATAAAAATTACTTAAATTAGTTTAGGAGGTGAGAAACATGGAAATAATAACAGAAATATTAAAAGAAGATCTAAAAAATAAAAACATTAGAAGCTATAAACAATTTAAAAAAGAACTTGCTAAAATAGCAGTAAAAGACATTATCCAAAGTCTAGTAATAACATTTATTAGTTGGGTTGTTGTATGTGCAATATTGATAATATTTTAATAAAAAAAATTGAATTAGGAGGATTTAAAGCAATGGACATATACGCTAGCAATAATGTTTTAAAGGAGAAGAAAAAAATGAATAAAATAATACAGATTGAAATATACAAAAAAAAAATTTACATAGAAGAGGAAAATACAACAGGCTGTAAATATCCTTGCAAAAATAAACAAGAGTTTTTAGAAGCAATGGACATATACGCTAGCAATTATATTTTTGAGGAGGAAAAATAAAATAATGAAATTTAATAGAATGAAATGGCAGGTTTTTAAGAATGGAAAATTGACAAATGAAGGTGGCACAAACAATGAAATAGATACATTGAGAAATTTAACTGATGCACTAATTGAGGTTAATTTATATAAAAACGGCAGAATCAAAGAATGTGGTTATGATGAACATGGCATGAAGACATTAAAAGAAACATACACAGAAATAATTGGGGAAAATAAATATAAAATAGAAAAAATCTATTATTGGGAGGAAAAATGAAAATGAAAAAAAAAATGAATGATGATAAAGAATTCAGTTATATGCTTTTAGATAGACTTGTAGCAGATTGTAAATATTTTTTAGGAAATGGAAATTGTTGTAAAAAGTACTTGTGGGCTGGAAATATTAAAGAACAATCTAAAAAAATGTTTGAATTATATAATGGATTCAGCAAAGAAGAAAAACCAGAATGGATCAACAAAAATAAAATATTGGAATATACTTTAAAGATGCATATCAAATCATTTTTAAAAAATAACAAATTGGTTGAAAATATAGTTGATTTTAATTATAGAATTAACTGGACAGTTTGGCAGTTAGTGCATAAAATAATAAATAAGCCTTGCAAAAACTACAAGAGAGTTCTAACATTTAAAGAAATATTGAAAGGATAATTTGAATCACGTAATAAGCTCTTGACAATTAAAAAATATATATAGAAGATTGGAGAAATAAAAAAATGAATGAATTGATTAAAATTGATGATAACAAAAATTATACTTTAACAACAGATGCAGGACGACAAAATATTATGAAGTTTGTACAGTTGTATAATAACCAGGAAAGCAATGATCCATTGTTTAAGCAAATCGGAATTGATGAAGGTCTTGCAATGACTAACATTAACGAATTTGTAAAAAAGAAAGCACAAGTCGCTGAAATAGTCCGTGAAGCATTAGAAATTGGATACACTTGCAAAAACTTCTATACTAACACAATATTTACATTTACTAGGAATAAACTTAAAAAAGCAGGATACAACAGCATAATAAGATTGCAGATTGAAAACTATATAAAATTAAGATTACACCTAACAGACAAAGAAACAAACAGCAATATTGATGATTTAAAGTATAAAAATATTACAAGCTTTAGCTTCAATAATAGTAAATGTTATTACAACATATCAACAGGCGAAGAACTAGAAGGCGAAGAGCTAAAAAAATATTTGAAATATACAGAGAAGAAGGTGTAAAAAAGGAGATGTAAAAATGGGAATCAGTTCAAACATAAATGAAATAAATCTAAATTTAAGAACAGAAAAGCAGCAGAGACAAGATGCACAAAAACAAAAGCAAAAGTTAGAAGCGGAAATTGTAACCGCTTCTAATCAAATTAAAAAATATATTGATTATTATTTTAATAATTTTAAAAATTACGAATATATCAAATTAGATCTATTAAAAAATAAAAGTAGTTACATTCAATCAATAGTAAAAAAATCGACGCTTGATTCAATAAACAGATCAAAACTATTTACAAAATTAGACTTATATTATAATAAGCAAATAACAGAGCATTCAAAAATAATAAATCAGGAAGCTAAATGCAACAAGTTGAAGCAAAAAATACAAGACAACCAGGATAAGCAAGAAGCGGAAATATTAAAACAACAACAGCAGCAAGAAGCAATCAAACAGCAATCTAAAACATTTCTAATTCAGCAGATGTGGATCTTATGCAAAAATATTTTTATTATTCTGTTCATTCCAGTTATTTCAATCATTGAAATATTTAGAGCAGGAAGCAAACATAAATTTTAAAAAAGAAGGGAATCCTTCTTTTTTATTTTGATGTTTTGTTATATACCTTCATATAATCGATTTTAAGGCTTTTTTATTTTTAGCTATATACTTATATTGATATGGTATCATCGTTGCTTAAAATCAATCCTGGTTGATTTTAATGGCATCATTTTTTAATATTGCATTTTTACAATGCTTAATAATTGCGTGAAATAACAGTTTCATGCAATTTCCATAATATGTTTATGTTTTTAAAATTAAAATGATTTTACATTATATAATTAAATATCGTTAAAAATATTTTTTTTTAAAAGTTCTGTAAAAATGCCGATTTTTTTCACGCAAAAATGCCGATTATTTTTCGGCACTCTTTCCTTCTATTTGTTCATTGGGATTTTCAGGTAATGCTTCTAGTATATCTTCTTGATTTTCTGGTACAGTATTATCTTGCGGTACTGCTTTAATTTCTTGTATATCTTTCATACCATAAAAGTTCTTTGAACGGAAAGAATAAACTTGAGCTGGTATCTCTCCCGACATCGCCAAAGTCGCGTCAAACATAGCGATATAGTCCTTTGCTTTGATTAGTGTGTCGGCGAATTGTTGCGAAAAATCGCCTCTTGTAATTTGAAACAAAGTTCTTCTTTCATAACCAGAAATAATAGCTAAACCTTCGACGGTAGGAGGTAATCCATTCTGAACGCAAAGTTCAAAATATTTATTGCATCTATCTTCAAGTTCCTGTCTAGAAGCAGGTCGGCTTCTATCTGGATTTAATTGAAGAACTTGCATACCGTGAGCGAGAACACGAGAAGCAAAAGATTTATCAGCATGGATAACATTGTCTCTAGCTCTACCGATTGGATATCTTCTATTTGTTTTATTACCTGAATTATAAACTTTATCATTAGCCATAGCAAAAACTCCTTAACTTTGAACCTCGCATGGCTAAAGCCACGCGATTCCTTTAATCCTCTCAACCTATTTCTAGGATTTTGTTTTATAAGTATCAGTTTCCAAGGCTATGGGTTTTAAGGAAACCCTTTCGACAGTTCCTGCCGTAGTTTGAAACCTATATTTCTCTTTTTGATATTTAGACATGTCGGCAATTCATCTCATCACTAAAGTGACGAGTGTTCTTGCCTTACTTTATAAAGTTATTATAACATAAAAAAGCAAAAAAGTAAAGTAAAAGTAAAAAATAGTATTAAAAGTATTATTAAGCATTAGAATCGATTTTAAGCAAAATATTATTTAAGACAACAAGTTATATATATCAGCAATAAAAAAGTCTTAAATTTAATTGTAATTACAATTAAAGGCATATCTGAATTAAAGTTAAAGCATTAATCAATAAGAAAAATAAATACAAGGAAAAATATTATAAGGTGCAAAAAAACAGAAAAGATAAAAAAAGAGTAAAAAAACACAAAAGGTAAATTTTAGCAATAATCGATATAATCATTGATACTCTAAAGAAAAATGCACATTTAAAAAAACACAAAAAAATGCAAAAAAAAGGGTAAAAAAAGGGTAAAAAAACAAAAAAAGGTGTAAAAAATACACCAAAAATACACCAATTTAGGCACTTGAAAAGCGAACAAAATCAATATATCCTTACTCTTTCTAAGTTAAAATGCGTTTGGTGTAAATGGTGCATGTTTTCGCTGATACTTTATATATACATACATACATTATCCCCTTATATATCAATTTTTTTTAAAAAAATATGCACTTTTGCACCAATTATTCTTAAAAGGCTTGATACAGGTGACTTTAGGATTGGTGCAAATTTTAAAAAAGTTGGTGCAAGTGGTGCAAATAGGGGGTATTTTTGGTGCAAGTTTGATGTAAATTAAAATAATCAAAAAAATAATAAAGTAATAAAAAAATAAAAATCATTTAAAAATATTATATATTAAGCAAATAATCAGTGAATTTACATAATTGAATAAAAATATATAAAAATTATATTTTTTTATATAAAATATATTGACATTTAAAAATTGTAATGATATTATATGAAACATAAAAATAAGGAGGAATAAAATGTTAAAAAAAATTAGAGCATTAAGCTCAACAAACAATTCTTTAATGATAACAATACCTATTTATATGGTTGATATACTTAGATTAAAGGCTAATCAAAATGTTGAAATATCTATAAAAGGTAAAAGAATAATTATTGACACAGATATATCTAAAATAGATAAGAAATAAGGAGCAAAAGAAAATGGATAATAAATTAAAAAAAGTAGAACAATATTCTAATCCTAATTATGAAATAAAACCATATAATTCAGAAAAACCACTTTTAATTGATTTTATAAATAATGTGCAATTATCTCCTAAAAGTAATGTTCCTTGGGTTGTATATGAAAATAAAACAACGGTATTTAAACCTATGATATTAAGCGATTTCTTGAAAAATGGAATTACTAATGAAGGTAAAATATTGAACTATATAATTGTTAAAAATAACGAAACAGGAAACGGTTTCTCAATATTTTGCTATGATAATGGACTCTATAAAAAAATGGCTGCTGATGAATTTAAGGGAATTATTAGAAAATTTATCCCTCAATTAATGAGAACTAAAAGATCTGTCGATGAAATATATGCCGATTTAATCTCTGAAGATAAATTTATAGACGAAAAAGACCTAAATTCAAATGAACAATTTATTAACTTTCAAGATATTTTACTAGATATAAAAAGCTTAAAAAAATATCCACATACTCCTAAATTCTTATCAACAATACAGATTCCAATTAAATATGAGGATATAGAAAATTGTAATGATTATTGCCCTGTATTTGATAATTATATAAATACTTTGTGTGACAATGATCAAGACGAAATAAAAATATTGATGCAATGTATTGGATTAAGCATTAGCAATGTTTATGGATACAGAATAAAAAAAGCATTGTTCTTGGTTGGTAAAGGAGATACTGGTAAGTCTCAAATAAAAAAATTAGTAGAAACTTTATTAGGACAGCAAAATATATCAACAGTAGATTTAAAAGTGCTTAATTCTCGTTTTGGGAAGTCTGCAATGTATGGAAAAAGACTTGTAGGTTGCAACGATATGAGCTATGAAACTATTAAAGAACTTGATATATTCAAAAATATGACTGGTGGAGATAATATCTCTCTTGAATTTAAAAATGGTGGATTTATTGATTATACTTATAAAGGTTTTATTTGGTTTAACTGCAATAGTCTTCCTACTTTTGGAGGAGATAAGGGAAAGTGGGTTTATAATAGAATGATACCTTTGATTTGCAAAAATCCAATACCTAAAGAAAAACAGGATAAGATGCTATTTGAAAAAATGATGAAAGAAAAAAATGTAATTGTAAAAAAAGCTATATTCGCTTTAAAAGAATTAATAGATAATAATTATAATATGGAATTAACAGACGAAATGAAGAATACTTTAAATGATTATGAAACAGAAAATAGTACACTGTTGACATTTACTAGGGAGTGCTGCATAGATGCTTCTCAATTAAAAGTCAAAACTAAGAGAAGTACATTTAATAAATGCTATGCTTCATGGAATAAATTATATAATGACGGTAAAGGGAAAGTTGGAAATAATACAATGAAAAAAGTATTAGAAGAAAGATACAAAGAAACATATAGATTAAGTGGCGGAATATGGTATATGGATAAATTAGCAATTAAGCCTGAAGTACAAGAAGAATTAGGTGTGTATGATAATAATAATAATTATATAAATTAGATAGAAATTCAGATGCAAATATGATAATATTTAGCAATAGAGAATCAATAAAAATGTACAAATTCTTAATTAAGCTTAAAGACTTGGAGGTAAATAATGAATAAATTTAGAGAATTAAAAGAGCCATGTAAAAGTGCGATAGCAGAAAATAGATGTTTGGGATGTATAGGACTTGGAGAAAAAGATTGGAAAGAGCCTGTAAAATGTAAATACTTAGAAGAAGAGAAAAAATATAATAAAGATTGGAGAATAAATAATGAAAGAAGATAATATGCCGCATAAAATTATGATAACTGACGATAAAGGCAACAATATAGAAATTGGAGGAGTAGTAAAAAGTAATTTAATATTCCCTGATGAATATAAAAATAATGAAAGAAGCTGTAGTATAGATGTATGTATCAGCTCAATATCTAAAAAAAAATTTATTAAAATGCTTATGGCTAAAGGAATAGGAAGAAATGGAGCTGCTGAATTAGCAAGATATTTTCATAAAAAGGATGGAATTTATGATTATATTAATTTATTATGGCTATAAAAAAATGTAAAATTTTTACAAAATATATTGACATTGTATTAATGATGTGATATTATAACAATATCAAATAAAAAAGAAAGAGGTATAAAAAATGAGTAGAGGAATAAAAAGAAAAGTTGATGAATTAGGAAGAATAGTAATTCCAATGGAAATAAGAAAAAGACTAAATATTAATATAGGAACTAAACTAAATATAGAACAAGAAACAAATAAAATAATTATTACAGTAAACAAAGATAAAGAATGTGAATGTGGAGCAGTAATATTTGATAATTATAAATATTGTCCTATATGTGGAAGAGAAATAAAAGAAAATATTGAAAATCATATTCCCAGAATAGACTAGGAAATAAAATGAAAATTGATAAAATAAAAAAGGAGGATTAATATGCAAAGCGAAATAGTAAAAAATATAATACAGGTAATATTATTAGGATATGGAATTATATTTGGATTATATTTAATATTTGGACTTGTATGCTTAATATTAAACAGATTCCATAAAAAAGAAACAATTCCTAAGAGCAATGAAAAAGTAATAAGAAAAGATTGGATAAAGTGAGGAAAAACAATGGAAGAATACGAATTTAAAATATATAAAGAAGAACAAAATGACTACAAATTAATTGATAAATGCGACCAAAAGAAAGCAGATGAAGTATATAGAAATGCTAGAGGTTATATTTTAGCAATAAAACATACTATAAAATTAGATCAGGATGAACCATATTTTAATGTACACAATCCAAAATTTTTAATAAATACAGCAGAAATTAAGGATGGACAAGTACAAAATGCACAAAATATAAGTATAAATATGCAAGACTGCATAGAGATTCCAGCATATAATATAAAAAGAAAAATAGAAAAGGAGAGATAGAATGATAGATCTAAGATTAGGTGATTGTTTAGAAGTAATGAAAGATATACCTGATGGAAGTATAGATTTAATTGTTACTGACCCACCATATAGAACTATATCAGGAGGACATAATACTCCAAAATGGATTTCAGGTTATGGCAATTCAGTATTACAAAAAAACGATGGCAAGATTTTTAATTATAATGACATAAATCATAAAGATTGGTTAAGAGAATCTTATAGAGTTTTAAAGAATAATTCACATATTTATATAATGACAAATTTATTAAACTTATTTATTTTAAAAAGTATAGCAGAAGAAGTTGGATTTGAACTACACAATTTATTAGTTTGGGAGAAAAATACTTGCAATGCTAATAGATGGTATATGAAAAATTGCGAATATGTTTTGTTTATGAGAAAAGGTAAAGCAAAATCAATAAATAACGCCTCTTCAAAAACTGTTCATAAATTTAATAATATAGTAGGTAATAAAAAACATCCAACTGAAAAGCCAACTGATTTAATGGAATTATATGTTAGAAACTCGAGCAAAGAAAATGAAATAATATTAGACCCATTTATGGGAAGCGGTAGTACAGGAGTTGCTTGTATAAACACTAACAGAAAATTTATAGGGATTGAATTGTCAGAAGAATATTACAATATAGCAGTAAGGAGAATAAATGAGGCAAAACAAATTTAAAAAAGGAGATATAATAAACAATTTAATTATATTAGATAAAGATAAAATTGTAACAACAAATAATGGTAGTAAAAAAACATATTGGATATGCAAATGTAAAATTTGTGGAAGTATAAAATCTAAATCAACCCAAACAATAGAAAATTGTAAGAGTTGTGGTTGTAAGCAAAGAGAAAGAAATGGCAAAGTAAAAAATTCTGGAAGAAAAACAAAACAAGGAACTAATTTTTATATTAATTGTTTAATAAGCATATATAAAAGTAATGCAAAAAAAAGAAATGTCAAATTTGATTTAGAATATACTGATTTTGAAAAATTAATAAATGGTGAATGCTATTATTGTGGTGATGTTAAAAGCAATAAACTTATAAAAAAGAACTATAAACCATTTTATTATAATGGCATCGATAGAGTTAATAATGAAATAGGTTATACAAAAGAAAATTGTGTATCTTGTTGTGAGTTTTGTAATAAGGCAAAAAGAAATATAACAATAGATGAGTTCTATAATAAATGTTATAAAATAGTGAACAAAAAAATAGAACTAGATGAAACATATTTTAATATAGCAAAAGAAAGAATAGAAAAGGTAGAAAAATTAGAAAAGGAGAGATAGAATATATAGAGAAGAACAAGGTAGATATAAATTAATTGATAAATGTGATAAGAAGAAAGCAGATGAAGTATATAGAAATGCTAGAGGTCATATTTTAGCAATAAAACATACTATAAAATTAGATCAGGATGAACCATATTTTAATGTACACAATCCAAAATTTTTAATAAATACAGCAGAAATTAAGGATGGACAAATACAAAATGCACAAAATATATCAATAGATATGCAAGATTGTGTAGAAATACTAGCATATAATATGAAAAAAGAAAATATGAATCATATACCAAGTTTAGATTAGAGAGGAGAAATAAAATGAGAGAAATAAAATTCAGAGGGAAAAATGAATACGACAAATGGAAATATGGCACAGGATTAATACAATATAAAACGGGAGAAATAGGGATATTAAATAATTTTAGTAAATATGGAAGAGAAGCAACAGAAATGTTGAATAGAACTAATGTAATACCTAAAACGTTAGGACAATACATAGGATTAGATGATAAGAACGGAAAGAAAATATTTTCTGGAGATATAATTAAGGTTTTTGCTGACGGTAGAGATACATATTCAAGAGACATAAATGAAATAGGAACTGTAGTTTATAATACTTGTGCGTTTGAATATGAAGTACAAAGAGATGGATACACAGCAACATATTCATTAATTGAATTATTAAGAAATGTCGGAGATGATGCAGAAATAGAAGTAATAGGAAATATATATGACAATCCAGAATTGCTAAAAGAGGACTAGCCTATGGAACAAATAAAAAAAGATAAAATATGTCACTATTGTATGACTTGTGGGCTACAAGAGCGAGAAGATTTTGAAGGAGTTACAAGATGTAATAACTTTATACCAGACAGAGAAAATTGGGAAGAAGAATATAGACAAGCTATTTTAGAGAAAGGAGAAAACAATGGATAAAGATTGGACAGGCAATAGCAGAACAACATATATAACTTTAGGAGCTAGCAATCATTCAGAAAAAGAAAGAGAAAAAAATGATTATTATGCTACAGATCCAAAAGCATTAAAAATATTTTTAGATAAACTTA
>CAZDPV010000019.1:0-31249 GCA_964507565.1 uncultured Clostridium sp. | reverse complement strand
GTATCTTTTATTCAATTATTTTATAAAATTTCCCTACACAAAGTTTATACTAACGCTAAATAATGTTCTATTAAATTACATAATGATATTTTTATTTAATTTTTAATTTTATAGGCCTTTTCATTTATTATATTGTATATTTTTTTAAAATAATGGAAATATTAACTACAAATAATTTTTAGGAGGATTTATAAAATGGGAATTGAAAAACATATTCAAGTTACAGGAATATCAAATATTTCATGGAAAGATGCCATTGTTAAAACTGTAGAGCAGGTTTCTCAAACAATAAAATATATTACTTCTGTAAAGATATTAGAGCAAAGAGCTAAAGTTACGGTTAATACTATGACAGAGTACTATGCTGATTTGGACATTTCATTTATGGTTGACCCAAACAAATAGTTTATATTTTATTATTAAAATTTTATAGGTTTATTAAACCTAAATATATTATGTAAGGATGTGATTTATATGAACCCTACTGAGACTCCAAAACAATATCAAAATTTTGTAAATAAAAAATCTCCAAATTCACCTATATTAAAAGATTGCTTTAATGCATTTTGGGTTGGCGGATTAATTTGTTGTATTGGACAACTTATTTATTTTTATTGTACTTATAAAGGAATGGATCAAACTTCTGCAAGTACCGTTGTATCAATAAGTTTAGTTGGTCTATCTGCTTTGCTAACTGCTTTAAATATTTTTAACAGGATTGGGAAATTCGCAGGTGCTGGTTCACTTGTTCCTATTACTGGTTTTGCTAATTCTATTGTTTCTCCTGCTATGGAGTACAAATCAGAAGGTTATGTTATGGGAGTTGGTGCAAAAATGTTTACAGTTGCTGGTCCTGTATTAGTTTATGGTATTTCAGCTTCTGTAATAATTGGTATAATTGCTTGCTTCTTTGTATAGAATTCTAATTTCTTATAGGCTCAAACTTTAAGAACCTAAATTTATTATTAAGGATATTTATATGAAAAAAATAGGAAAACAAACTTTACAACTAGATATTAAACCTACTATTCTTTCAACTGCTTCAATAGTTGGGCCTAAAGAATCTGAAGGTCCCCTTGCAGAGTACTTTGATAAGTGCGTAGAAGATGAATTTTGGGGTGAAAAGACTTGGGAAAAAGCTGAAAGTAAATTTATAAAGGAAACCGTAAATACTGCTTTATCAAAATCAGGATTAGGCGCTAAAGATATAGATTATTCTTTTGCTGGTGACTTGTTAAATCAATGTATATCTTCTAGCTTTGGAATGAGAGACAGTAATATACCTTTTTTTGGTCTATTTGGAGCTTGTTCAACTTTTGTTGAGAGTATATGTCTTGGCTCAGTTTTTATTGATAGTGGTGCCTGTAACAATGTTCTGTGTGCTACTTCTAGTCATTTTTGTAGTGCAGAAAAGCAATTTAGATTTCCTCTTGAGCTTGGGAATCAAAGAACTCCTACAAGTCAGTGGACTGTTACCGGATCTGGCTGTGCAATTTTAAGTAAAACCGGCAATGGACCTTTTATTACTAATATAACTCCTGGCATTATCACAGATTTAGGAATAAAAGATGCTAATAACATGGGAGCAGCTATGGCTCCTGCTGCGTTATCCACATTATGTGCACATTTTGAAGATACTGGACGAAATCCAGATTATTATGATGCAATAATAACAGGCGATTTAGGACATATTGGAAAAGATATTTTAATAGATTTGGCTTCTTCAAAAGGCTATAACATTGCTACTAGATATAATGATTGCGGAGTTTTAATGTTTGATAAGAAAAAACAAGATACTCATGCTGGCGGAAGTGGCTGTGCTTGTATTGCTACTGTCTTTTCTGGGTATCTCTACAAACTAATGCAACAGAAAAAGATAAAAAAATTACTTTTAATCGCAACAGGTGCTCTAATGAATTCGACTTCGACTCAGCAAGGTGAATCGATTCCTGGAATTGCTCATGCTATTTCTATTGAATTGTAAATAAGTATCTTTTAAATACAATTGTTCTTATTATGATATAAAAATTTGTATCTTTCTATATTAGTATGTTATATATTAAAGATGTATAATTTTGGAAAGGATTAAACATGGATTATTTTCAAAACATAAACTGGATGACAATGTTAAACTGTTTTATTGTTGGTGGATTATTTTGTGTTATTGGTCAAATTTTAATTGATAAAACAAAATTAACACCTGCAAGGGTTCTTGTGTTATATGTAACCATTGGTGCTGTTTTAGGTGGTCTAGGAATCTATAAATGTTTAATAGATTATGCTGGGTGTGGTGCCACTGTCCCTCTTACTGGTTTTGGTGCAAATTTAGCCAAAGGTGCTATTGATGCTGTTAAAGATCAAGGTCTCCTTGGTGCCTTCATAGGTGGAGTAAGAGCTAGTGCTGGTGGAATTGCAGCTGCGGTATTCTTCGGTTATATTGCTTCTCTTCTTGCTAAGCCAAAAATAAAAAAGCAATAAGGTATAACAATCACGAAAAAAACCAGAATATAAATTCTGGTTTTTTATTATTATCATATAATTAACGTTTGCTGAATTGTGGAGCTTTACGAGCTTTTTTAAGTCCGTATTTTTTTCTTTCTTTCTCACGTGGATCTCTTGTTAAGAATCCATTTGATTTAAGAACTGCTCTATATTCTTCAGTATTTGCTTCATTTAAAGCTCTAGCTATACCATGACGTACGGCTCCTGCTTGACCTGCAAATCCTCCGCCAGTTACTTTAGCTTCAACATCAAATTTTGATAATGTATCAGTTACTGTTAAAGGTTGTCTAACTATAACTCTTAATGTTTCTTCTCCAAAATATTCTTGAATATCTTTTCCATTAACAGTTATTTTTCCTTTTCCTTCTACAAGTCTAACTCTAGCAATTGAACTTTTTCTTCTACCTGTTCCGCAGAATACAACTTTCTTTGACTTAGCCATTTAAGTTTCCTCCCTATTAAAATTTCCATACTTCTGGTTGTTGTGCTGAATTTTCATGTTCAGCTCCAACATATACTCTTAGTTTTGTAAGCATTGATTTTCCTAAACTATTATGTGGTAACATTCCTTTTACAGCTATCATCATAGCTTTTTCTGGTTTGTCTTTCATCATATCTTTAGCTAGTGTTTTTTTCATGTTTCCAATATATCCTGTAAAATGTGTATATACTTTTTGATTTAGTTTATTTCCTGTTAATATTGCTTTTGAGCAATTTGTAATTATAACAAAATCTCCTACATCCATATTGGGTGTATATGTAGGTTTATGCTTTCCTCTTAGTAATTTTGCTGCTTCTGAAGCAACTCTTCCTAAAGGTTTATTTTCAGCATCAATTATATACCATTTTCTTTCAATTTCATTTTTCTTAACACTATAAGTAGTATTATTCATGGTACTATTTCCTCCAATCATTAAATAAAAATTAATATATATATGAAACCTTTAAAACCAACCGGGGAATCGCTTTAAAAGGTCATATTTCTACTCACGCTATACTATTTTATTACAAAATGCTTAAAAAGTCAAGGAAATTTTGCAAATTTGTTTAATATAAATTTATAGTAAAGTAAAAGTCGAATTTAAAATTTTAATAATAAAAAACAAGCTATGTTTGGAACAGAGCTCATTTCTTACAAACTACTTAATATAATTAATCTTATAGTGTTGATTTTTTAATACACTTTTATTTCTTTTCATTGTCTATAAATGTTTTTATTGCATAATTTACAAGTCTTGTAACTGATAATCCAGTTTGTTTACTTAATTTCTTTAGATTTTCTACATTTTTTGTTCTTATCGATATATTTCTGTAGGTTACACTTTGATTACGCTCTCTTCTATAAAATGTTATTTCGTTTTTATCTATATACATTTCTATTGCAATATCTATTATTTCACTAATAGATGCATCATATTTTCTCTTTTTTATTTCTGCTAATTTTTCATATAATTTATCTTCAATGTTTATTGTTTTGTATAATTTTTTGTTTTCTTTTAGGTTTAGTTTATCCTTTATTTCCATATATAATTCCTCCACTTTCAATTTTGAATTATTATATAGTATTTTATATTATTATAATACTTATTTTATTTGTTATTCGTTTATACAGTTTTTTGTATTATTTTTACGTTGTGTCGTTGTATTTTATTCTAATATATAGTATAATTATTTTATAATTGTTTTTATAAATTTGGACAAACTAATTTTATATTTAATAAATAATAATTTAGAAAGGAATATAATAAGTATGGTACATTGCTTATTATATTGGTGTTATAATATGGAAAGTACAACGAATTCAAAAAGTGTTAATGATGTTAATCTAAATGACATTTTTTGTAAAAGTAATATGAATTTAATTGATGATTTGTTAGAGCAGTATGATGATATGTTAAGAAAAAATGATGATTTTAATAAAGTTTGTCATGAGCTTTCTTGTGATATCGATTCTATTGAATCTATGCCTAATGTAAAAAAGATTTTTAATAAGTTTGAAGTTGATTGTAATCAAATATATAAGTATGAGGCATGCTTATTATATTTAGTTGGTTTTAAAAATGGGTTGAATTGTGATAAGGTTTAGCAGATTAAAAGTATACAAATAAAAATAGCAAATTTAGTGTTTAAAAAAGAGTGTTCTACCGAAGCTACCTAAAATTAGACTCGTTTTACCACTCTTTTTCAAAATTCATTTTGTATGATTATTAAATATTTCTAGTTTTTTTATTTATATTATACATATTCTAAACCCATAGTCATAGTTATTTTTTCCATTTGTATTTTGAAATCCAAATATTCCTGAATCTGTTGAATTATTAAAACTACCGCCATACATTATAAATGGGAATTTATTTGTTGGATAGTTTGATATATCTTTATTCCATGAATTAGCTCCAATTCCAAATGCGGATGTTTCTAATATGGAATCTCCAAATCGTGTACTACTATTTTCTAAATACTTTTTATAATTTCCTGTACCTGCAACATTTTTATCTGTATTTTCGTCTGTTGTTTTATCATATAAATATGATTCTATGTATTTTGTACTTTCAGTCTGATATAAAATTGCGCTATTGGTCCAGTTAGTAAACGAAACACCATTCGATAAGGCTGAATTATTATTTGCTATGTATCCAGTTGTTCCTTCCCAAATACAGCCATTTAGATCATATACTCCAGTTATATTGCCTGTGCTACTTCCCTTTATTCCTATTTCTGTATTATACGCATTTTCAGAGCTTATTGAGGTATCATTGTTTGCACTTGTAACATCCGAGTATAACCCTGTTATAGAGTATGTGTTTTTAGCATTTGCATTGTTTAAGTTAAATGCATTTGCATTTAATTCTGTATTATTTCTTCCATAAGAACTATGTGTTAAGTATGCTACTGCACCCCATTCACTATTTTTTTGAATATGTGTGTTGGAGTTTTTTAATCCATAAAATCCAGTTGCATTTTGAATGTCTCTTGCTAATAAATAACTATCTCCAATACTTATATTATTATATGCATACGTTAATGGCTTAAACACTGGGTATGACATTTTGTTGGTACTGTTTGCTGTTCCAATTGCTATAATTCCACCATCATTACTATATTTTATATTTGAATATACTATTTTTGTTGTGTCTAATGCCAAGATTAGTGACGCATCATTTGCATTTATTGTACTTTCTTGAAAACCTGCTGGATATTTTGCTACCCAAAATCCTGGAATTTCTTCATTCCATTCCCCATTTGAAAATTTATTGCTTGTTCCATCTGTAAAACTTGGATGTATTACAAAATCCTGCATAACTCCATCTGTTACATTTGGATAAATTTTGCTTATTCTATTTTGATCTTTGTCGTATTCTCCTGTTCCTTGCAAAAACTTTATTTCTATTGTTCCTGTTTGTGCTGTATAACAATTACTTGTTATTTTATATGCATATCTAGGAATCCATACAAAATAACCAGTTACATTTCCTGTAGAATCTTTTGTTATAGCATTTGCCCATTTACTTGTATTGTTATCCCCTGTTCCTCTTTTTTCTTTGTAATCATACCATTGATTCCATTGTTCATTTGTACTTTCTTTAGTTAATTCATGTTCTGTATTGTTATTATCATAATAAATTGGAATTAGCCCTGTTCCTGTAAGTTTTGGTGTATTAACTTCTTTTACTGAATTCCATGTTCCGTCTGCTATATTTTGAGGATATGATACATCAATATTGGTATAGCTTTCTGGTATTCTATAGTAAATTACACCTTTATAACTTAATCCATCTGTGTAATAAATTGTTCTTGATGTATTATTTATTATATATGCGTCATTTCCTGAATAAGTATTGTTTACCGAATCATAGTATGGTGATACTCTGTAATTCTTATTTGCATCTCCATTTACTAGTTCTTCAAGTTTTACAGGTAGTCTTTCATTTAAATTTACAATGTCTATTAAATAATAAATATCATCATCGTTTGGATTTTTTATATTTTTTTCATTTTGTTTCTGGGATAAAAAGCTAAGATTTCCTTTATATTTTGGGCCTATGTTTGATATACTTTCTTCATTTTTATATGCTATTTTAACTGAGTCTGAAAGTTTCTCAATATCTCCTTTAAAATTTGTGTATTTTTTCATATTTATTATTTGTTGACTATTTATTATTGTTGGCACACTAATTAATGACAGTACTACTACTGTTAAAACAAGTGCTATTAAGGTTATACCTTTTTCATTTTTAATCTTTTGCATTCTTTTTATTTCCTTTTCGTTTATTTTATGATTATATATTATTACATTATTAAGTTTTTTTCAATATGTTTAATTAGTTAGTTTTAAAATTTTTTCATGTAATTAAAAACACTTTGGGATATTAGATTTTTAATAATAATTAAAAACACTTCAAGCTATTAGATTTTTTCTAATAATTTGAAGCGTATCATAGTTTATTATCTACTTTATTTTCTATTAAGATTTTTTTATTTTATTTAAACCAATCTTAATCTATTATTTTATTCCCTTTCAGGTGTTTCTCTTTCTTGATTTCTTTTATTCTCTTTCGTATTTGTCATTATAGTTTGATTTTCTACTTCTCTTTTATATTTTCCACTTTTCATATTTTTTGCATTTGCGTGTAGTTTATCTTCAACTTCTCCTAAAGCACCTTCTAATTCTTTCATATCTTCTGCAGATAACGTACCTTCTGCAACAGCTATTTCCTTGAAAGTTTTTTCATCTTCTATATCATTACTTCCTATTTGTTTAAAAAAGTTTACTATTGCTCTTTTTATTTTTTCCATTTTTTTAGGAATCTCCTCTCATTTTTAATAAAAACTATTTTTATTATAGCACTTTTTCAAAATTTTTGCAATAGTTTAAATTATGTTTACCTTCATTTTTTGTGTATTTTTCTATGTTTTTGTAGATTTTTTCCTTGAAATCAAATTCTTTTTCAGTTCGGTATGCTAATGACCATAAATATGATATTGCAAATAATAATATTATATTTTTATATATTAGTATCAGAATACTTGTAAATGCTGTTAATATAGCTACCATAATCCAGGTTGCATTTTGTGTAACTAAATAACTTTTTCGTAGTCCTATAAAAATATGTAATGTTTCTTGCAGTATTTTTCCTCCATCTAATGGATATATTGGTAATAAGTTGAATATTGCTATTAAAATATTGGCATATATTATGTATTCGTATTTATATATATTATTTTGTGCAAAGTTTTTTTCTAATAATACTATTGTTAGAATGCATATTAAATTTGTTAGTGGTCCTGCAAGTGCTACTATTATTTTTTTTACTGATAGCATATTTCCTTTTTTTATTTTTTTATTATAATCATTGCAATTTATTTTAAAATTTAATTTAAAGCCATATGGCATTATATTTAATGACTTTGGTTTAAAGCCTAAAACTAGTCCACATAGTAAATGTCCTATTTCATGAATTAGGGCAAATAGCATTAGAAATGCATATATTTCTATATTTTTCATTATTAAAAAAATGATTACAAAGACAAATATTTTTAAGTCTATTCTTATTTGCATTTGTGTCTCCTAACTTTTTATAACTTTTTGTATTATAAAAAAATTTTAATTTTATGATTATAAACTAAGAATTTCTTCTGGATTTATTGTCACATTGTTTCTTCTTATCTCAAAGTGAAGATGTGGTCCTGTGGCTTTTCCAGTTGAGCCAACTTCTGCAATCTTCTGTCCTTGCGTTATATTATCTCCTTGTTTTACAACAATTTTACTGCAATGTGCGTATAAAGTTGATATTTCTCCTTTAGTTATTTTTAAATGAATTCCATAGTCCCCTTCGGTTGAAACAAGTTCTACTGTTCCTTCCATTGATGCTATAATGTCTGTTCCAATATTAGCTCCTATGTCTACACCTCCGTGATTTGCTGATATTATCTCAGTTGGAGTCCTTTGTCCATATCTAGATGTTATAGTTCCAACTACTGGTTTTATAAAACTTGCATTGGCTTTTATATATGCTATATCTTGCTGAGTTTGACTTTGCTGTGTTCCGTCATTTCCACCTCCCACGGCAACTTCTTTTGATGCTTCTTTTGATTCGTTTAATATTACTCCCGATTCATTTACAAGTTCTGATGTCTGATTTGTATTATTTTGTGATAGTTCTTCTGACGATTGCACATTGCTTGGTTGATTGTTATTCTCTTCTTGTACATTTTCTTCTGAATTTAATTTATCATCTTCATTGTTATTTTTGTTTATAATATTTTTAACAACATCATTTACTTGACTATATATTACACTAAAGTCTGCATCATTTGATATTACTGGTTTTATTTTTTCAATGGCAAAACTATAATTTTGATTTATAAAGTATATGATTCCAAATATACAAATACTTGTGATTATTTGTATCGAAATCCTTGATAGAAATGATAATTTTTTATTTTCTTTAATGTTTATACTACTTGCCGGTATTCTATTTTTTCTCCTAGCAGAAATTTCTTCTGCTCTTTTTATTCTTTCTTCGTCACTTATTATCTTTTCCATCATTTTTTCCTTACTTATTTATATTTAGATTTTAATAATCAAAATCTATAAAAAAATCTAATAGTCTTATATAATATATGACCATTAGATTTTTTTATGATTATATTTTGGGCTTTTATACTACTGCCATTACGAGTAGTATGGATATAACTGCTGTGCATACTTTCCAAAATACATTTTTTCTCTTCAATTTTTTGCATTCTTTCTTAAGTTCAAACATTTTGTTTTTTTCAAATTTAGAATCTAAATTTTCATTACATTCTTCTAAAATGTTTTCAGCTTTTCTAACTATATACTTTTTATCAAAACTACCCATAAGCGGTTCTCCTTTTAGTTTTATTACTTATTAGGATTATTTCCACCTATGGGCAATTATATACATTTTATACCAATTTTATTATTAGTTTTTTTCCATCATTTCCATCTATTTTTATTTGTCTTTGCTTCATGTCTTCTGGAGCATCTTCACTCATTCCACTATATACTAGGTCTTCACCTTCATATATGTCTACTTCTAATAAATTAAAATCTTTTAGCGTCATTTAAGTATCCTTTCTAATCATATATTATATATATATTATTGCAAAGATTACTTCTTTTCAATTTGCTTTTCTTCAACTCCTGTTGCAACAACTGTAACGATTACTTTATCTCCTAAGTTTTCATCTATTACAGTTCCAAATATTACATTGGCATCTGGGCTTACTTTTTCTGATATTAGTTCTGCACTTCTATTTATTTCGTCAAGTCCAATATCTTCACTACCTTTAATATTAAATATTACACCTTTTGCTCCATCAATACTTCTTTCAGTTAGTGGATTAACAAGCGCAGCATTGGTTGCATCTATTATTTTATTATCTCCATTTGCTTCTCCTATTCCCATATAAGAGAATCCTTCGTAGCTTAATACAGTTTTTACATCTGCAAAGTCAACATTTATAGTTCCTACTGAGTTTATTAAATCTGTAATTGATACAATTGCTTGTCTTAATATATCATCTGTCATTTTAAATGCATTTAGTATTGAAACATTACTATCAGTGTTTGCTAATAGTTGATCGTTTGAAATTACTATTAAGGCATTTACATTTGGTTTTAACTTTTCGATTCCCATATTTGCTCTTACTGATCTTAATTTTCCCTCAAATGTAAATGGTTTTGTAACTACTCCTACTGTTAATATTCCTTTTTTCTTTGCTTCTTCTGCAATAACTGGAATAGCTCCTGTTCCTGTTCCTCCGCCCATTCCAGCCGTTAAGAATACAAGATCTGTATCTTCTAGTAATTTATCAATTTCTCCAATACTCTCTCTTGCAGCTCTTTCTCCAACTTCTGGATTTGCTCCTGCTCCTAAACCTTGAGCAATCTCTTTTCCAATTTGTAATGTTGCACATCCATTAGTGTTTGCTCTATCTAGTATTCCTTTTTCAGTGTTTACTAATATGTATTCTGCACCATCAATATCCGAATTTATCATCTGATTGACAGCATTGTTTCCTCCACCGCCAATTCCTAGTACTTTAATTTTTATTAGATCTTTAGTTCTTTTTTGCATTCCTTGTTCTAACACTTATATATCCTCCATTCTGATTGCTCTTTTTGTATGTATATTATACTATAAAAATAGGATTTTTCAAGTGTTTAGAAATAAATTTATGCAGATTTTAATTCTAGTCGCAATTTATCTGCAATCATTGCTATAAATTCACTGTTTGTTGGTTTTCCTTTGTCTGCTGAAACTGTATATCCAAATATAGATTCTACAACTTTTTGATTTCCACGTCCCCATGCAACTTCAATAGAATGCCTTATTGCACGTTCTACTCTGCTTGGCGTTGTATTGAATTTAAAAGCTATTTCTGGGTATAATTGTTTTGTTATTTGATTTATAATGTCTATATTATTTACTACCATTATTATAGCTTCTCTTAAATATTGATAACCTTTTATATGTGCTGGTACTCCAACTTCGTGGATTATGTTGGTAACTAATGCTTCAATATTTTCTTTATCATTAGAATTTGTTATATGAATATACTGCGACTTTAACTCTTTCTTTTCCGTTATTGTTCTTTTTAATTCTTCTGGATTATAGTTTTTAATTTCTTTTATCCTTTGTATTAGGACTGTTATATCAAATGGCTTTATCACATAATAATCTGCACCTAATGCTATTGCCTTTTGTGTAATTTTGTCTTGTCCAACAGCTGAAACCATTATGCAAATTGGTCTTTTTTCAAATTCAGTATTAGATACTCTTTCTAAAACACCAAGGCCATCTAAATGTGGCATTATTACATCTAAAAGTGCTACGTCTGGTTTGAGTTCTACTATTTTGGAGTATGCTTCTTCTCCATCTCTTGCAATTCCTACCACTTCAATTTCATCATCATTTGACAGAAATTTCTTTAATGTATTTCCGAAGTCAAAATTATCATCGGCAATTAAAACTTTTATCTTTTCGTTCATTATTAGTTCCCCCTACTTAATTATTATATGTAAAATTTTACCATTTCATTATATACATATTTTCAAGGGTTTTCAATAGTTTTTTTTGTTTTTTTATCTTATTTCTCATAAGTCTTGATTTTGTAGCATTTTTTCGTGCTACTTTTTTCGACAATTTTCTACATAAGCATAAACATTTCTTTCTGTAACCATTGATTTTTCTATGTTTCTACTGCTTTTTAACAATTGTTCCATTTTTTTCTCATTAGATTCTAAAGTTAGCATTATGTTTACTTTATAGTCTATATTTGTTACATTTATTTCTAATTTTTTACACGAATAGATAACATCTTTTAATTTATCATATTTAACTTCTACATTATATCTTACTACTTTTTCTCCAAATACAATTTTAACTTTTTCTAATGCCTTTTTGGTTACGTCTGTATATGCTCTAATAAGACCTCCTGTTCCCAATAAAACACCTCCAAAGTATCTTGTAACCACTACTAATATATTATTTATGTCTTGCTTTTTTAGTAGTTCTAGAATAGGAGAACCCGCTGTTCCATTAGGTTCTCCATTATCACTAAATCTCTCTAATATCATATTTTCTTCTAGTCTATATGCATAGCAATTATGTTTTGCGTCATAATACTTTTTTGATATTTTTTCTATGTATTTTTTTGCTTCATCTTCATTATGTATTGGAATAATATTTGCAATAAATTTCGATTTTTTTATTACTAATTCTGCAGAAGCATTTTCACTAATTGTTTTAATCATCTTCTTTATTTAATCCTGCAGTATATCCAGTAGAATATGCTATTTGCAAATTGAATCCTCCAGTATATCCATCTACATCTATTACTTCTCCTGCAAAATATAGTCCTTTCACTATTTTAGATTCCATTGTTTTAGGATTTATTTCTTTTATATTTATTCCCCCTGCTGTAACAATTGCCTCTTCAATTGGTCTAAAGCCTTCAATTTCTATCTCCAAATTTTTAAGTATACTTATTATTCTATATCTTTCTTCCTTTGTTATTTCATTTACTTTCTTATTTTCATCTATTTTGCTTAACTTAATTGTAACCGGAATAAGTTTTTGTGGTAATAAATCATTTAAACTATTTTTCAATTCCTTGTTTTTGAATTTATCAAAATCTCTTAGTAATCTTTCATTCAATTTTTCTTCAGATAAAGCAGGTTTTAAATCTATTTGCACCTTTGCTTTTCTAAGTTTAGTTCTAACTAAATGAGCTGATGCACTTAATACTATTGGTCCAGAAATTCCAAAATGCGTAAATAACATTTCTCCAAAATCATCATATATTTTTTTATTATTTTCATATACTCTGATTACAACATTTTTAAGTGGTAGTCCTTGCAATTCTTGGCACATTTCTAATGACTCATTTTTAGCTGTCATTGCAACTAATGATGGTTGTATCTGTGTTATACTATGTCCTACTTTTTGTGCCATTTTGTATCCATCACCTGTAGAACCTGTACTTGGATAACTTTTTCCTCCTGTTGCTAATATTATTTTTTCAGCATAAAAGTTACCATTACTTGTTTCTACTCCAAGTGCTTCATTGTTTTTTATTATAATTTCATCTACTTTAGTATTTGTTATTATTTTTATGCCATTTAATTTTCTGATTAGAGCTTCTACTACATCTGAAGCCTTGTCACTTACTGGAAATACTCTATTTCCTCTTTCATCTTTTGTTGGTATATCTAATAATTTTAGTATATCCTGATTAGAAAAATTTTGGAATGCACTATATAAAAATCTTCCATTTCCAGGAATATTATTTATAAATTCGCTCATATTGCTTAGACTACTTGTAATATTACATCTTCCTTTTCCTGTTATACTTAACTTTTTTCCAAGTTTATTATTCTTTTCGATAAGAGTAACCTCATTACCTGAATTTTTAGCGCTTATTGCCGCTATCATTCCTGCTGGTCCTCCACCTATTACTATTACTTTCATTTTATCTTCTTTCTTATTGCTAAATTATATTTTCTAGTGCCTTCATTAGTCCTAATTTACCATACTCATATGTAAGTCCTCCTTGCTGAAATGCAATGTAAGGTTCTCGTAAAGGTGCATCACAACTTAGTTCTATTGATGACCCTTGTGTAAAAGCGCCTGCCGCCATTATTACTTGATCTGTATATCCTGGCATATCTCCTGGTATTGGTATTGAATTAGAATCCACTGGTGAACCCATTTGTATTCCTTGACAATATTTTATTAGTTTTTCTCTTGAATTAAATTCTATGGTTTGAACTATATCCGTTCTTTTTTCATCCCATTTTGGTGCAGTTTTATATCCTATATTTTCCATTACTTTACTTGTTAATATTGCTGTTTTTAAACTACTTGCTACAACGCTTGGTGCGAAGAATAATCCTTGTAATATTTTTTTATTCATTCCTAATGTAGGTCCAACTTCCTTTCCCTCTCCAGGAAGAGTTAGTCTTTCTCCCACTAATTTTATTAAATCTTTTCTTCCAGTGACGTATGCTCCATTAGGTGCAATTCCACCTCCTAAATTTTTAATTAGAGAACCAACTAAAATATCTGCTCCTATGTTACTTGGTTCTTCTGCATTAGTGAATTCTCCATAGCAATTATCAATCATTATTATAGCATTTTTATTTGTTTGTCTTATTGTTTTTATTACTTTTTCTATTTTATCTAATGTTATACTTTTTCTCAGTGAATACCCTCTTGAGCGTTGTATCTCAATAACTTTTATATCATCTTTTGATACTCTTTTGTATATGTTTTCGTAGTCAAAATCATCATCAATTAAATCAATTTGTTCATACTTAACTCCAAAT
Organism: uncultured Clostridium sp.; assembly: GCA_964507565.1. Classification (GTDB taxonomy): domain Bacteria; phylum Bacillota; class Clostridia; order TANB77; family CAG-508; genus CAG-793. The sequence goes on along the minus strand of CAZDPV010000019.1, from coordinate 16,890 downwards.
GCTTTAAGTGAACTAGGATTTTCTCGTATTCCAATTACTTCATCCATAGTATCATAAGGTTTTCCACTTATGCTAAGTAAAATATCTGATGGTCGTAATAGTCCAAATAGAGTTACATTTAATGCATGAGATGCTGAAATGAATTGCCCCCTAACTAAGCTATCTTCAGTTCCAAATATTTCACTGTATATTTTTTCTATTGTATCTCTTCCAATATCATCATATCCATATCCTGTTGTCTCGTTAAAATGAACTTCTGATAATTCATTATTTTGAAATGCATGTAATACTTTTATTGAATTTATTTCTTCTATTTCATTTACTTTTTCAAATTCACTTTGCACTTCTTTTTCACTATTGTTTACTAATTCTACTATTTTACTATTAACATACATTTTTTTATTTCCTTCTTCTTTATTATTATATTTCTTATTTATTAGTCTCCGCAATACATAGGAACTCCTATATTATTAGCTATTTCATAGTAAATATTTAAAAACTTTTTGTTATTTCCTATATCATTTAACTCATATTTTGGTTCTAATATTATTTTTCCAGTTGAATCAACTATACCCCATTTACCATTTTGTTTGATTCCTGCAACATTTCCATTTTGTTCTGTTACCATTTCATAAATAAATTGTACAACTGTATTACCATTGCTATCAACAAATCCCCATTTATCATTTTGTTTTTTGGCATATAATGAGTTGTTATTTTCAATATCTTTATATTCTATTTCTTTTCCGCTTATATCAAAATATTTCACATCACTATTAGAATATATTTTAATATATTTTTCGTTTTTTTCTAATACTGCATTTTCTAGCCCGTCTTTAATTTTTAAATCTGCTCCGATAATATCTATTTTATTTTTTGTTGTTTCTGTTACTTTTAGTAGTTCAGTTTTATCTATTTTCTGAATAGTAGCATATTGTATTGGTATTATTATCTTTCCTAAAGAATCTATTATTCCTGTTAGAGAGTTCTTTGTCACAATAAAATAGTTGTCTTTGTAATAATCAATATACACATAACTTTCTTTTAATAGTTTATTATTATTTTTGTCCAAAATATTGTAGCTTCCATCTTCTTTATCAATTACTATACTGTAATCTTTAGATACTTGATTATGACTAGAAATATCTGTTTTTATTTCGTTTCCATTTTTATCAAATATGACTTTTTTATCACCTTTTATAGCGTTGATATAGTCTCCACCAATTATTATACTGTTATAATCTAATGGTATAATATTTTTTCCTTCCATAGAAAATACACCTTGGACAGTACCTTTTTGGGCAATAATAATATTATTAGTTTTATCATAGTTGATTTCTTGATATTCATTTTCTAATATTTGTTTACCATTTTTAACTAATCCGTATTTTCCATTTGAAGATGGAATTAAATATACAGTTTTGTCATCTTCTACTTCTGTTATTCTATTTACTTCATTATAAATTGGTTCTAATACTATTTTTCCTCTTTCATTGGCATATCCAAATCTGTATCCGTCATCTGTTTTTGTTCTTAATATAAAGCCAGCTTTTAGATACTGTGTATTTTCACTATAATATCCATCTGACATTATATTGTCATACTCTGTTTTTAAAATAGTGGTTCCTTTTATATTTATAATTCCATATAATCCATCTTTTTTTACTTTTAGATTTCCTTCTTTGAAATCTAGGTTTGATATTTCTTCATATATTGGTTCTGTTATTTTTTTTCCTGAGAAATCCATTATTCCATAAAGCTTTCCACTTCTATATTTTAAAACAGTTTTCTCGAATGGAACGAAACTTGTTATTTGTTTTATTGAAATTGCTTGTACACTATCATATTCTGTTAATATTGGTTGATTTGATGAATTTATAGCTTTCCAGTTATCATTATTTTTTACATCATTTGTGCAGATAAAAATATCTAAAGTTGGGTTTGGGATTTGTAAACTTTCATATATAGGTTTTACTACGACATTACCATTTGCGTCTATTACTCCACACTTTTCGTCTTGCATCAACACATAATATTTAACATCACTTTTTCCTATTTTTTCTAATTTTATTTCATATCTTTTATTATTTATATTTATCGAAATTGTTAATCCTATTATTACAAATATTATAATAGCTATCAAAATTATTATTCCCTTTTTGTTTATACTATTTTTCATTTTTTATAATTTCCTTCCCACTTTTATTTTATATAATCATTATATAGTCATCCTCATTATCTGTCAACATAATTTCATTGTGTATACTCTTTCTGCATTGTAATAATTTTCTTTATATCTTTGCTATTACACATCTCATATAGTTTGGCATATTTATAACATAAGTAAGTAACATTATTGTATTTGTTTTTTCCCCTGTTATTACTTCATTTACTGTCTCTAATGAAATTATTATGTTTTTTTCAACTTTATATATTTGTTCTTTATTATTTATTTTATAGATAACTTTATCTCCATATCCTAATTCTTTTAAATTACTAAAAAAATTATTTTTGGTATTATTGTTATTGCCAAGTAGTGCAATATTTCCTTCATAAATACTGGTTTCTGAATAATGTCCGATATTGTTTTCCAAAATATCCCTTGATGTACCCTCTTTTATAGTTGCATTTATATTAAGTTTTGGAATTTCTATATTCCAGTTTCCAATATTATTTTTATCAATATTATCTTCTTTAGTATGGTTGTTTACATCGTTTTTTGTTTTATTTACCATTTCATTTTCTGTGTTATTGATGTTTTTAATGTTAGTTTGATTCATATTATAGTCTGTTTGTTTTATATTATTTAATACTGTTATTTTTGCTATTATTAGTAGTATTATTATTGTGATTATACTTGACAAAATATTGATATTCTTTTTATTATAATTCAATCTTTATTTGTCCTTTTCATTTATATTTTTTAAATTTAATAACTTCTAGTATTGATTCTTATTCTAATGTTTGGTTTTTTATTTTGTGTTAATATCACAGTAGAATTCTACACCATTATCATAGTTGCAAACCCCATAATCATTATGATAGTTGTTCATAATTGCTTTTACCAATGCCAAACCTATACCTGTTCCCCCACATTCTCTATTTCTTGAAGAATCAATCTTATAAAATCTTCCCCATATTTTATCTATGTATTCTTTTGATATTTGGTCTCCCGTATTATATACATATAATCTTATTTTGCTATTTTCTCTTTTTTCTGTTCTTATTACTATTTTCCTTTCTCCAGATTTTTCTATGCAATGCTTTATTGCATTTGTGAAATAGTTACTCAAAACTTGTTCTATATATTCTTGATCTGCAAACACTTTTATTGGATTTATTTCTTCGAATTCTACATCTATCTTATTTTCTTCTAAGATTACTGTATTTCTTCTAATTTCTTCTTTAATTTGTTCTGCTAGGTCATATTCTACATCCTTAAATTGCCTATCTTGGTATTCTAGCTTCATAAGTTCTAATAATCTTTTTACCATTGTATCCATTTTTTTTGATTCATCTAATATTACCTCAGCATAAAATTTTCTCGATTCCTCATCATTATTTACATTTTCTAATAAGCCTTCTGCATACCCCTGTATCAAACCAATAGGAGTTTTTAATTCATGTGATACATCTGATATAAATTGCTTTCTCATTTCATCAATTTTAGATTTTTTTTCAATGTCTTTTTCTAATTCATTGTTATTTTGTCTAAGCTGTTCAATTGTTATTTGAAGTTTATCTGACATTTCATTTATATTTTTTCCTAGTTTATTTATTTCATCATCTGTATCAGTAATTCTATATTTTTCGTCAAATTTTAGTTCAGACATTTTTTTAGTTATTTTATTAAGTTCTATTATTGGTTTTGTGAATTTTTTTGATATGAATGATGATAGGCATGCTGAAATAATAATCATAAGAAATCCTATAACTAATAATGCTTCATTTGAAATTCTAACTGATTCTTTTATGGGTGTTATTGGAATTTTTATATATATAATATATCCGTTGTCCATATTTGAAATCAGCATAAGAAACTTATTTGAACTAGTATCATCTACCATTTTTATAGCATATTTCCCACTTTTATATATGGTTGGAAGAGTTATACTCTTTTTTATTCTACTTACAACGCTAATTAAATCTTTGTTTCCAGAATATAAGATTTCTGAATTTTCATTTTCTATTAGTATTTCTATGTTGTTTTTTATCTCCAATTGCCTGATTTCAGAATTTATGTCATATTTTATAGCTGAGTTATAGTAGTTATTTATCTCTCTACTAATTGTTTTAGCTGTTTCTGTTCTTGAATACATATAGAATGTTTCAAGTACTATATTATTTACTATTATTATAATTAGGATGACCAGCATTGCTTCTATACACATAATAGTAAATAATTTAAACTGTATTGATTTACTCTTTTCTTTAAGATTCATTTTTATACCTCAATAGCTGCATACAAATTTTATTTTGTTTCAAATTTATATCCTACACCTCTCATAGTTTTTATGTACTTTCCTTTTTTTCCGAGTTTATGCCTTATCTTTTTTATGTGACTATCTATTGTCCTTGAGTCTCCATAATAATCATAATTCCATACGTTATTCAATATTTTATCACGTGACAATGCTACGTTTTCATTATCTAATAAATATTTTAATAGTTCATATTCTCTTAAGCTTAGCTCAACGTCTTTTCCGTCCACTTTAACAGTCCTTGCACTATTATCTATTACAATTCCTCCATAATCTTTCAACTCATTGTCATTGTTCATTGTTCTATTTAAAACAGCTTTTATTCTTGCAGTTAAAAGTTTAGGACTAAATGGCTTTGAAATATATTCATCTACTCCTAGCTCAAACCCAAAAAGTTCATCTTGTTCTTCACTCCTTGCTGTAAGCATAATTACTGGTACTTTTGAATTTTGCCTAATCTGTCTTAAGACTGACCATCCATCAAGTTTTGGCATCATAATATCGAGTAGAATTAAATTTATTTTCGAATTGTTTTCTTCGTACACTTTAAGTGCATCTTCTCCATCTTGTGCTTCTAGTATTTTGTAATTTTCTTTGGTTAGAAAGTCTTTTAGTAATTTTCTTATTCTTGATTCATCATCCACAATTAAAATTGTTGTACCTTCCATAGTTCTCATTCCTTTCCAAAATATATTTAGTTTATATTTTAATATTTTTTTGTGTTTTCTATGTGAATGTTTTGTGTTGTGAGTTTTGATATTTTAATTTTATTATCAATAATTATCTTTTATCCTTTAAATCTTATTTTTTAAGCTTCCTTCTTTTTATTTTCTATTTTTACTGGTTTTACTAACTTATTTTTTTCTGATTTCATTAAGTCATTTAATTTACTATCTACATTCTCCTTTATATAGATATTCTGTCCAGGATATGATAGCTTAACACCTTGTGTTTCTAGTATATTTAATAAAGTTAAGTTTAATTTATTACAAAATGACTGATAATCTGCATATTTTGTAATAATGGTTTCAACATAAATAGAAATATTTATACCATCTTTTTCTATTTTGTTGAATTGAACACTTATTGACTCTTTTATTATATCTTTATTATATTTTAATATGAATCTTATTCTTGATAATAATTTTTCCACAGTGCCTTCTTCAGTTTCTAGTGCTAATTTTAAGTTTGATTTGTAAACTCTTTTATTTATTTTTCCCCAGTTTACTACATTAGAGGATATTATTTTATTATTTTCCATAGTCACTATTGTATCTTCTACTGTTCTTATTTTAGTTGTTCTCATAGTTATTCCTTCAACAGTACCCGAATTTTCTCCAACTTCTATCCAATCTCCTATTTCAAAAGGTTTATCTACTAAAATTGAAAGTCCATCAAAAGCCTGTTTTACCAAGTCTTGGGCTGCTAAGGCAAGTATTGCTCCTCCAAATCCCAATCCTGCTGCTAATCCTCCAAGATCGAAATTAAATTCTTTTAAAGTTAAATATGCAGACATTAGATATAGTACTATTTTTATACATTTGCTTATAAAGTTTGCAATAAATTCATCCTTTTTAGTTATTGCCTCATCTTTGTATTTTTTTCTAATTAAAATGGTTTTTGCTTCAAAAATTCCAGAAATAATATTTGCTGAAGACCAAATAACTACTATTCTAAAACACTTATTTACTACTATTTCTTGCTCTGCATTTATGTTTAATATTTTTATTCCAATAAATATTGCTAGTAAATTTATAAGTAACCTTAACGATTTATATAAATTACCATTTTTTATTTCCCCTTTGCTCTCTTTTCTATAAACTATCTTTAATATGCCATAGGTGATCATAGGACTAAAAATTAAAATTAAAATTATAACTGCAAGAGATATTATTAAATTTATTATTTGTCCAATTTCAATTCCTTGAATATATCCAATAATTTCGTTTATTTTTTCCATGCCAAATTCCTTTCAATTATATTAAAATAATAATTATAAATATTATATAATATTTTTCTATAAATTTCATCTATTTTTAAAAAATATGTTATAATAATATTATTATTTACTTTAAATATTTTATTATAAAATAAATTGAGGAGTGCTAAAGATGAAAAGTACAAATAAGACAATGATGCAATATTTTGAATGGTATTTACCTTCGGATTGCAATTTATGGACAAATATAATTAAAAATGCTCCTGAGCTTAAAAAGATGGGAATTACTTCTGTATGGTTACCTCCTGCTAGTAAATCTGCTGGTGGTATAAATGATACTGGCTATGGAGTTTATGATTTATATGATTTAGGAGAATTTAATCAAAAAGGTTCTGTTAGAACTAAATATGGTACAAAAGACGAATATATTGCCGCTATTCAGTCTTTACAGTTAGAAGGTATTCAGGTACTCGCTGATATTGTACTAAATCATAGAATGGGAGCTGACGAAAAACAAGATATTATAGCCTATAAAATAAATCCAGATAATAGAAATGAAGTTTTAGGTTCTTATAGAACAATTTCTGCATGGACAAAATTTAATTTTGAAGGAAGGAAAAATAAGTATTCCGATTTTAAATTGGATTGGTCTCATTTTACTTCTATTGATTATGATGATATATCTAAAGAAACTGGAATTTATAGATTTTATGGTAAGCATTTTAGTGATGAAGTTGATAAAGAAAGAGGTAACTATGATTATTTAATGGGCTGTGATGTTGATTTTAATAATCTTGACACTGTAAATGACCTTAATGCTTGGGGTAAATGGTTTTTATCTCAAACTAATGTTGATGGTTTTAGGCTTGATGCCGTTAAACATATTCGTTCTTCTTTTTATAAAAGATGGCTCTCTGATTTGAAAAAAACTTTTAATAAAGATTTGTTTACCGTTGGTGAATACTTTAGTGTAGACGTAAATTCTTTAATTAATTATTTAGATTATAATGATCAGGTTTCCTCTTTATTTGATGTTCCGCTTCATGACCATTTCAAAATAGCTTCTGAAAGTTTTGGAAATTATGATATGAGAAATATTTTTGAGGATACATTGGTTGATAGAAGACCTTCTAAATCTGTCACTTTTGTAGATAACCATGATACTGAACCTGGTCAATCATTGGAATCTTGGATAAAAGATTGGTTTAAACCTTTAGCATATAGTATGATAATGTTTAGGCAAAAAGGTGTTCCTTGTGTGTTTTATGGCGATTATTACGGTATTCCTGAGAAAAATATTCCACCAATGAAAGAACTACTTGACGTTTTCTTATTAGCTAGGAAATATTTGGCTTATGGTGAGCAAAATGATTATTTAGATGATCCCAACATTATTGGTTGGACTCGTTTAGGTGATTATTATCATCAAGATTCTGGCATGGCTGTTATCATTAGTGACGGTGCTGGTGGTGGAAAGCAAATGAATGTTGGTAAAAATCTTGCAAATACAATACTTTATGATTGCACCGGCAATGTTAAGGAAACTGTTTATGTTGATAAAGATGGCAATGGAATTTTTTACGTAAATGGTGGAAGCGTTTCTGTATGGATAAAGAAAAATAATATGTATAATTTGTAATTGTTTTTTAAGTAGTAATTAATTGTAATTGTTTTTTATTATATATAATTATCCTATATACTTTTTACTATTCATTTTAATAATTGTTATTGGTATGTAATTTTTTATATACCAATTTTTTTATATAGCATATTAGATTTTATATTTTAAATTCACAGTTTTTTACATGGTTTATATGCTTTCCCCTATTTTTATACACTTCAATTATATCAAATCTAATGTATTTATTTTCTAGTTTATGAGTGTAAATATAGAATTCTGAAGCATAGTATATATGCTTTTGCTTCGGTCTATTTACTGCATCTATTGCTCTTCCATATTTAGTATTCTGTCTTGTTTTAACTTCAATAAATATATACTCTTCATCGTATTTTGCAATTATATCAATTTCACCTTGTTTGCATTTAAAATTTCTTTCAATTATTGTATATCCATTTTTTTTTAAATATTCTGTTGCATCCTCTTCGCCATTTTTTCCAAGTAAATGTCTTTTATACAATCTGTAATTCTAAATCCTTTCATACATTATTAAATTTTTTTTTTAATGTGTCTCGGCAATCTTAATATTCCCTTACATATTTATCTCCTGGCAGACCTTTTATAAATCCATCAACTTCGAGCATAAAAAGTATTTCGTTTATTTCTGATATTTCTTTTTTTATTCTTCTTGCAATTTCATTATTACTAATTGGAATATCATTTATTTGGTTATAAATTTCCTTATATCTATCTTCCAATTGAATATCTGTAATTTTTCCTTCTTCTGATATATTTAGTTCTTCAATAATTTCCTGTGGTGAGATTACAATTTTTGCTAATCCCTCACTTATGAGTTTATTTGTTCCATAGCTTGATAATTTATCAATATTTCCTGGTATACATAAAAGTTCTCTTCCCTGCTTTACAGCACATCTTGCGGTTATTGTACTTCCGCTTCTATACCTTGCTTCTACTACTAAAGTAATTTTAGCTAATCCGCTAATTATTCTATTTCTTTTAGGAAAATTAAGCATATTAACTTCCGTATTAGGTTCATATTCACTTATAACGCATCCACCTTCATCAATTATTTCTTTAAATAGTTTTTCATTTTCTTTCGGATATATGTTATTAAAGCCAGAAGCAATTACAGCAATAGTTTTTCCTTTTTCTGATTTAGCATAGTAATGTGCTATTGAATCAATTCCTCTTGCCAGTCCACTTATTATACATACGTCCTTTTTGGCAAGAAAATTTGAAAATCTTTTTGCCTGTTCTTTTCCATACTCAGTACATTTCCTTGTTCCTACTATTGCAACAATTTCATTTTTGTTCAATAGATCTATATTTCCTTCTACATATAATTTTTTTGGATGCTCTTTTATTTCTAATAATCTTTTTGGATATTTTTTATTCTTGTCTGTTATAATCAATTATATAACTCTCCTTTGACTATTTTTTTAGTTTCTAAAATATTTTTTGTCCAAACTTCTATATTGGATTGCCTCTGCTATATGTTTTTTTCTTATATCTTTGCTTTCATCTAAATCTGCTATTGTCCTAGCCACCTTCATTATTCTAGAGTATGCTCTAGCTGTAAGACCCATTTTATTAAATGCAATTTCAAGAATTTTTTTACTCTCATTATCTATTTTACAATACTTGTCTAATAATTTCGGGGTTAATTGAGAATTAAAATATATTTTTTCATTTTTATATCTTTGAATTTGAATTTTTCTAGATTTATCTACTCTTTGTTTTATTGACTCAGAACTTTCTGGTTTATCATTTTGTAGTTTTTCATATTTTACAGATGCAACTTCTATTTGAATATCAATTCTATCTAGTAATGGTCCACTAATTTTTCCCATATACTTTAATATGTCTTGTTCTGAGCATTTACACTCTTTTATTTCTGATCCATAATATCCACAAGGGCATGGATTCATAGATGCAATTAGCATAAATTTACATGGATATGTTAATGTGGCGTTTACTCTACTTATTGTGACTTTTTCATCTTCCATTGGTTCTCTTAGAACTTCTAATGTAGCCTTATTGAATTCTGGAAGTTCATCTAAGAATAGTACTCCAAAATGTGCTAAACTGATTGCACCTGGTTTTGGATTTTTCCCACCTCCAATTAAAGAGATTGGAGATATTGTATGATGTGGTGATATAAATGGTCTTGTTACAATTATTGGTTCATTGCTTTTTAATTCACCTGCAATACTGTGGATTTTTGTGATTTCTAATGATTCTTCAAAACTTAAGTCTGGTAATATTGATGGTATTCTTGTTGCTAGCATTGTTTTTCCTGAACCCGGACTACCTATTAGCAAACAGTTATGCCCTCCTGCTGCTGAAATTTCTAATGCTCTTTTTACATTTTCTTGTCCTTTTACATCTGAGAAATCTGATATATATTCCTTTTTAACAGAAAATATATCTTCCCAACTAGAAATACATTTTGATAATTCACTTTTTTTATTCAAATAACAAACAACTTCATTTAAAGTTTTTGCACCAAGAATTTCTATTCCTTCAACTACAGATGATTCTTGTAAATTTTTATATGGTATAATAAGTTTTTTTATTCCTAATTTTTTAGCTTCTATGCACATAGGTAAAATCCCATTTATTCTATTTATTTTTCCATCTAATGATAGTTCACCAATAAATGCTATTTCACTAAAATTATCTTTTTGAATTTGTTCCATACTAATTAAAACACCCATAGCTATAGGTAAGTCTAATGTCGACCCTTCTTTTTTTATATCCGCCGGAGCTAAATTTATAACTACCTTTCTGCTATAAACTTCATATCCTGAATTCTTGACAGCAGTTTTTACTCTTTCTTTTGATTCTTTAACACTTATGTCTGGAAGTCCTACAATCTCCCATGATGGCATTCCTGCAGATATATCTACTTCTACATTTACTATATATCCGCTCTAGACCTCTTAATGAAATACTTTTAACAACAGATAGCAATATGTTTCCTCCTTTACATTTATTATTAAAGTTTTGGTACTATTGTTTCTCCGTCTATTATTATTTTTTTATTTTGCTTTTTAAAATTTTATTATTCTATACCGTTTTTACTTTTGCAATTACTGCCTTTATTTTTATTCCCTGATTTTTGAACATTCTTTCATGCTCTGTTTCTATATTCTCTTCTCCATTCCAAAAATCTTTTTCATTTGCCAAATCATTAGTTATTTTTTCAATATCATATTCACATCGTTCTAAGTATTTTAATGAATCTTCAAATAAATTATCATCATCTGTTTTAAAAAATATTTCACCTTTTAGAAACTTTTTATATTGCATAAGTTGACTATCATAAGTTAGTCTTTTTTTATGGTGCTTTCCTCTTGGCCAAGGATTACAAAAATTTATATATATTCTGATTATTTCATCTGAGTCACCAAAAATATCAGATATTCTTGAAATATCATATCTAATTAGTTTTAAATTTTTCACTTGTTCTTGTTTTTCTATTTCATTTTCAATCTCTTCTGAATTTGTTGACTCTCGTATACCATATTCTGCTTCAACGTTCCTTTTTGCCATTCCTAACATTGCATCAACTAAATCAATTGCTATATAGTTTTTATTTTGATTTTTTTTAGATAATTTAGCAATAAAATTTCCCTTTCCACATCCTAATTCAATTTCTAATTTTTTACTTTCTTTAAATGCATCTTTCCACTTATTTTTATATTCTTGTGGATTATCTATATAAAATGGACTTGTTTCAAGCTCTCCTCTAGCCCATGGTTTAAATTTCATTCTCATGATATTTCCTCTTTCTTTTAAATTAGTTGTCGTTGGGATTTTTTAGAATTAACTTTTTGATACAAATTTCTTATTCTTTTACATATATTACTATGTTTTTTGATAATTGTCAACAATTTTGCAAATGTTTTACATATTTTTCCATTATATTCTGTAACATAATTTAATTACAATAATATAATAAATATTGAGGTGATAAAAATGACTTTGAAAGATACTATATTAAATAATACTTCTTATATAGATTCCATTACTTGTAATGATGAGTTAAAACGTAGATTTTTAGATTTAGGTTTAATAAAAGGAACTGCTATATCTCCAATATTAAAGTCTCCTTTAGGAGATCCTATAGCTTATGAATTTAGAGGTAATATAATAGCTATTAGAAATGATGAAGCTAAAAAAATATTAGTAAACAGTGCTCCAAGTGAAATCTAAAATAAGATTTAGATTTCACCTAAAAATATTATACATACATATACTAATAACTATTTTAAATTTTATTTTTTTAGTTCTAGTTCAGCTTCTTTATAATCGGGCATATACTTTTCAACCATTTCCCAAAACTTTTTTGAATGGTTCATATACCTTAAATGACATAGTTCATGTAGTACAATATAATCAACTGCTTTTCTACTATACATTATTGAATTTTGATTTATTGTTATTTTTTTTCTAGAAGAACATGTACCCCAATTAGTTTTAACTTTGTTTATTTTTAGTTCTTCTGGTGCTAGTCCTACAAGTTTTCTCATTTTTTCCATAGAAGCCTCTACTTCTTTTTCTGCAATCATGTAGTACATTTTATCAATCATTTTTTTTATTTGTTCTGTATTATCTTCTTCTGAATAACTTAGTGGTAGGATTATAACAATATTTCCATTTTCTACATTTAGTATAGCATTGTTTATATCTTTGTAATATATATTTAGAATATATTTTTCTCCAAGTATTCTGAATTCTTCTCCGTCTGAATATTCCTTGACTTTTCTTGGAGACGTTTTATATTCTTCTAATTTTTGCATTATCCATGCCCTTTTTCTTTCAACTACTTCTTGAATTTGATTTCTTGTAACATACCATGGAGCTTTAATAACAACTTCTCCATTTTGGATAGAAATGTAGAGATTTTTTACTTTTGCCTTGCTTACAGTATATGCTATTGTTTTATTCTCATATTTAATATTTTTCATAAAAATATCTCCTCTCAAATTCATTTTTGTTTATTGAACTTCTGTTCGATTTTTATTTTACTATTATGTTTTATTTTTGTCAATACTTTTTTTAAAAATATTTTATTTTTTTATATTTTTTGTTCGGTTGTATTAAGCCTGTTCTTACTCCTCCTTATTTTATCGTTATTTTTATTTTTTAAGTTTTGTTTTGTATTATTATAATATACAAACTACATTCATACATTTTATTATGGAGGTATTTATATGGGACTTACTAATTCTTCAACTGGTAAAAAATTGAATAATGTAATAGATTTTTCCTCTGGATGTGATTATAAGATCACACTTGCTGGAAACCCTAATACAGGTAAATCTACTGTTTTTAATTGTTTAACTGGAATGCATCAGCATACTGGTAATTGGACTGGTAAAACTGTGGAAAATGCTGCTGGAATCTGTACATATAAAAATAAAAAATATTTGTTTGTTGACATTCCTGGAACTTATTCTTTAATGGCAGATTCTGAAGAGGAAAAAATAGCTAGAAATTACATTAGCTCTAAAATAGCTGATATTACAGTTGTAGTTGTTGATTCTACAAGGTTAGAAAGGAATTTGAATCTAGTATATCAAATAATGAATTTAACTGATAATGTTATTGTATGTGTAAATCTACTAGATGAAGCTTCTAAAAAAGGAATTTCTGTGAACCTAAAAAAACTTTCATCTGAACTTGGAATCCCTGTTGTTGGAACAATTGCTCGTAAAAGATCTACTCTCTTAAATCTTTTAAAAACAATATATTTAGTTTGTAACGGAGAAATTATTTGTGTTCCAAATAAAATACCTTTTACCGATAATCAAGATGAAAACATTAAAGCAATTTTTAGTAAAGCTCATGAAATTACTGAAAAAGTATGTACTTTTAGCAATCCTAATTATAATGAAAAAGATAAAAAAATTGATAAAATTCTTACCTCTAAAAGATTTGGAATTCCTATCATGATTTTGTTTTTTTGTTTGATATTTTGGATTACTATAGTTGGCGCAAATTATCCGTCTGAACTGCTTTCTAATTTTTTTACTTTTCTAGAACCTTATTGTAATGGATTTTTGCTATGGATTCATTCCCCAACATGGTTTATTTCATTATTTATGGATGGCATCTATAAAACTGTAACCTGGATTATAAGTGTAATGTTACCCCCTATGGCAATCTTTTTTCCTCTATTTACTTTATTAGAGGATTTAGGGTATTTGCCAAGAATTGCTTTCAATTTAGATCATTGCTTTAAAAGTTGTTGTAGTTCTGGTAAGCAATCTCTTACAATGTGTATGGGTTTTGGATGTAATGCAGCTGGAGTAATTGGCTGTAGAATTATAAGTTCTCCTCGTGAAAGACTAATTGCAATTATTACAAATAATTTTGTTCCTTGCAATGGGCGTTTTCCTTTTTTAATTACAATGTCTACAATATTTTTTAGTGGTGCAGTTTATAAAGGAAATAGTTTTGCTTCAAGTTTATTTTCAACTTTAGTTGTTGCCTTAATAATTTGTATTGGAATTGGATTTACTTTTTTTATATCAAAATTACTTTCCAATACACTTTTAAAAGGTGAATCTTGTAGTGCAATTCTAGAACTGCCACCTTATAGAAAACCTCAAATAGGAAAAATTTTAGTACATTCTTTAGTAGATAGAACTTTGTTTGTTTTAGGTAGAGCTTTAAGTGTTGCTCTTCCTGCAGGTATTGTTATATGGGTATTATCAAACATTTCTATTTCTAATGTTAATCTACTAACTTATATAGCTAACTTTTTTGACCCTTTTGCTAAACTTATGGGATTAGATGGATACATTTTAACTGCATTTATATTAGGTTTTCCTGCCAATGAGATAGTTTTACCAATTATTTTAATGTGTTATACAAGAGCTGGTGCTCTAGTTAATATTGAAAATATTCAAAGCATTTTTACAATACTAGTAAATCATGGCTGGACCATTCTAACCGCAATAAATGTTATGCTATTTTCATTATTGCATTTTCCATGTGGTACTACACTTCTTACTATTCATAAAGAAACCAAAAGTAATAAGTGGACTGCTCTTGCCTTTGCGATTCCAACAATTTGCGGTATTTTAGCTTGTATGTGCATAACTCTTGGTTGGAATATTGCTAATTTGTTATAAAAAAAAATACATATTCAAAGATTAAGAATTTTTCTCAATCTCTGAATATGTAGCTTTTAAAATTTTTATATTTCAAACTTCCCTATTAAGTCATATTCTTTTATTCCGACTACCTCGCAATTTGCAAAACTATTTATTTCAATTTTTTCTGAAATTTCTTTATCTCCTTTTATATAAATATATCCATCTATATCTGGTACGTCCATATAACTTCTTCCTACATAATAGAGCTCCCCATCATTATTTACATAAGCATCTTCTATTAGTACTTTCAATTTCTTTCCTATAAATTTCGATAAATTTTCTTTTGATATCTCTTGTTGCAGTTGCATTATTTTATTATATCTTGATTTTTTTGTCATAGGATGAATCTGATCTGTCATTTTAGATGCCGCTGTTCCCTCTTCTTTAGAATATGTAAAACATCCTAGCTTGTCAAACTTTGCCCATTTTACAAATTCATGAAGTTCCATAAAGTTATCCTTATTTTCTCCAGGAAATCCAACCATTAATGTGCTTCTAATAATTACGTTTGGTATCGAGTTTCTTAATTTTGTAATTAATTTTTTTGTACTTTCCGTTGTACTTTTTCTGTTCATCTTTTTCAAAATTTTATCTGATATGTGTTGCATTGGTATATCGAAATATTTACATATTTTATCGTTATTTTTTACTTCTTCTATTAAATCATCAGTAATTGTTTCAGGATACGAATATAAAAATCTAATCCATTCTATTCCTTCTACTTGACTTATTTTATGTAATAATTCTGCAAGTTTTGGTTTCCCATAAATGTCTACTCCATACTTAGTTGTATCTTGTGCTATTATTATTAGTTCTCGAATTCCTGATTTTGCAAGTTTTTTTACTTCTTCTATTATATCTTCTTCTTTTCTGCTTGTATATCTTCCTCGTATATATGGAATTGCGCAAAATGTGCAGAAGTTATTGCATCCTTCAGCAATTCTAACATACGCATAATTTTTCCCTGTGCTAACAGCTCTATCTAAAAAATTTAATTTACTATTTTGTATTTCTATATTATTTTTTTGTTTGTCGCTAAAGCTCTTTTCTGTTTTTTCATTAGAATCAACTTTGTTAATTGTTTTACCAATCTTCTCTTCAATTTGTTCCCATATTGTACTGTACTCACTAAACTTTATAAACAAATCTACTTCTGGTAGTGATTTTATTAGTTCATCTTTATATCTTTCAACTAGGCACCCTGTTGCAATTAAAAATTTGCATTTATTCTTTTTATATTCTGACATTTCTAAAATGGTATTTATTGCTTCTTCTTTAGCTGATTCTATAAATCCACATGTGTTTACAATTATTATATCCGCTTCATTGGGGTCAATTACTATCTCATATCCTTTATTTTTAAATAGTCCTACCATCATTTCTGTATCTACTAAATTTTTACTGCATCCTAGTGATATAAATCCTACATTCATTATTATAATATCCCTTTCTTTTTGTATCTTATATTTTTATATTAAATTAGATTATCATTACATTTATTACTACATTTTCACTACTTTTTCTTCTATTTGACATATTGCTCCTTTATCTTAGTATATATGAAATTATACTATAAAATTCAGCTTTTTGCAAATAAAATATACTCCAAAGATAGTATAAATTTTTTGTAGGACATCTTTTTATAAAATCCTGAAAGTGTTT